>NZ_JBGLRB010000017.1:0-120420 GCF_041402305.1 Aeromonas sp. S12(2024) | reverse complement strand
GAGCGAAGGGAGCGGAGTTATCCCCGCAGTGTGAAGCCAAGACCACAAAAGTATGCAGTGCAAAAAGCCAATAAAAACAATGCCAGTCAGGCTTAACTGACTGGCATTAGGGCATATGCCCCCTTGCTCTTTAACCTTTCCAGAGTTTCTTCATCCAGTAGAACGCGGCCATTTGCCTTTCGGATCGTTCTACTTGAATGATCGCAAGTGGCTCTATCTACTCGCTTGCTCTAACTGCTCGTTCAGCCAGGCCATTGCATCCTCGGTATTCTTGAACGTCTTCACGTTCTGGTACTTGATCTGAGGCACTCGCTCTATAGCGATGTCGTGGAGTACTTGGGACGTGATGACGTGAGCTTTTGCAACAAGCCTCTGGTTGTTGAGCCAACCATTGAAATCATTAGCGATACTGAGGGCTTCGTCAGTGCCTCCTTTGTAATCTCTGGTATCGATTAGCAGGCAGAATGGCTTCCCTTCCAAGGCCGCTATGAGTGATTTGACGCTGCTAACCCAAGCTTTACATCCTTCAGTATTGAAAGCTCCAATCAGTTTACTTGTGATCACTTGGCCTGAAATGCTTGCAGTGTGCTGACCATGACCAGAACAAAACTCCACTCGCCTACTCCTTGTGTAAAACAGCGCACAGATTGTGCCGATCTTGCATGTAGTATCAGTCCTTTACAAGCATATATCCTCAATCAAAAAGGGGGCTGTTGCCCCCTTCGTTAACTGACTCCCAGTTTTTTCCTCCAGTAGAAGGCTGCCATTTGCCGTTCGGATCTCTCCGCTTGGATGATAGCTATCGCCTCCAGCCTGCGCCTGTCATAGGTGACTCCTGTTGGTGAGACAAGGCAGTCATTCTTCATCCGCCAGCCTTCCCATTCCTTCCAGATAGTGGGCAACTCCCTACCCGAAGCCATACGCATAAGCCGTTTATAGGCAGGTGGGATCTCTTTGCCCTTATCCCAATATGTGACCTGCCTCACAGAAACAAAACAAAGATTGGCCGTTTCTTCAATTGATAAACCGCACTCAAACCAACGAAAAATGAAGTTTTTGGTCAACTCTCGTTCCATCCAAGTAAATACCTGATAAACCAGCAAAATTGCGTGGAGTGGCTTATCGGCGGGTTTCGGATGGGCATTTAACAAAACGTCGCATTATGCGCAATGGCGGGTGCGGGAGGACGAAATGAAGAGAACCGAACAATGGAGCCGCTTTGATGTGACTGACGTCTTGGCCACTGAGGCCGACATGGTTGCCTATCTGCTGGCAGCTCTTGAAGATGGTGATTGCTGGCAGCTCTTGAAGATGGTGATCCGGCGCTGCTGACTGCGGCGCTTGACGATGTGGAACGTGCTCGCGCCAAACTGGGTGGCCAGCCGCGCTACACGCTGGAAGAACTGTTGGCTCAGTGTGACCCCAATGCCACACCACCAGGTGAAATGGATTGGGGTCAAGATTAGAGATTACGAGGAATAAGCAGACGTATGCTTCGACGCATAATTATTGCAGGCCTCATTGGCTTTAGACCAAAGTTGCTCTGACGAGGCTCCAGACTTCTTCATGGCCTCATACTCTTGTTCTAGTTTTTTCTCATTCTCGCTGAGAACAAGCATCTCATCATCACATATGTTCATATATAGGAGCTTCCTCGTAAGTAGAGCAAAATGCTCTAGACAGATATGAGTCCAGCTTGGATGAATTTCAAGCTGTGGCGAGCTGAGGCACTAAACTGATGCCGATAAATGTGGTTATGGCATCACGTGAGAGATAACAAAGCTTTCTTCAGCCGGTTCTGCGGCACAATTTCTTCATCAATCCAGCGCATGACGATAAACCGTCACGAATGCCAGTCTCGGCCAGCTTAAGAAGATCCTCACCCAAGTCAGCAAGACCTGCTATCCGGTTCCCGTGCTGTTTGGCAATGTAGAGGTCGGCCAACTTGGCCAACTGATCCGCCAAAGCCCCCTCGCCCACAACATCTACTCGCTCAACCAGGAAGTCAGGCGGTGCCTTTTCCTAGTTGAAGTAGTCATCCCAATGATCAGATATACCCCCTCCCCTTAATCCTCACGGCTTATTGTTGTGGCTGGCATGATTGCGACTTTTTTGGAAGTCGGGTCAATTCATGTTCAAGGCACGCTTGGTGATGGCCAATGTGGGTGGCTGGCAGGTCAAGTAGAGGTTGCTGTTGAACTGCTGCAATATACGTTTGAGCTCGTTCATATCATCGGGATGGAGGGTTAAGGACCAGAGTGCTCTGGGCTGGCCGTGATGGAGGCCATTGGTATAGATAATGGTGCAATCTTCGATACGCAACTCTTTGCAGTGGGCCTCCATCTGCAGGCCCACATCCGGAAACCAGATATGCAGCGTGCCTGAAGAGATAAAGGTGAACTGGGCTATGAGCGACCCTTTGCCAACGATCCTGAAGGTCTTTTCCACCACTGCCACTTGCATACCTGCTCCTTGGTATCTCGTTGATATCGATATCAATATCACCAATGATGACTGGATATGCAAGTGTGATAACAAGGTGCTGTTCAACCGAATATGACTGCTTCCGGCATCGGGTGTTCTCGTTGTTTCAGCAAGCAATTTCGTTTCTTGCTTCTCTGCTACGGGATAAATATGTATGTCGCAGATGGCAAGGTGCCTGTTCTGAATCATCCATGTGAGCCAAAAATATTTCCTGAACCGATTGCCACCCAGAGAAGTACAACATTACCGCGCCAACTTCTAGGACACCCCAAACAAGCCATTCTGTGTTCTAAGAGCAGTCAATACAAATCAGGGGCATGTTACGTTGTTCGTTAGCTTTTGTGAACGTTATCTCTCATATGTTGGTTCAGTCGGTCCAGCGGCTTTTGCTGGGCGCTCTCATGTCGTTCACTGTTGCTGGTGTGCAGGTATTTCGAAGTGGTGTCGATGCTGTCATGTCCTGCATCGGCCTGTACGTGGGAGAGCGGCCGCCCGTGCAGATTGATGTCATGGGTGATCCCGGTATGGCGGATCGCATGGGGAGAGAGTTGCCGCATTTCGGCTGCATCCTGGGCAAATCCATCCTGCTCTGCCAATTCTGCCCCTTTACCGATGATCACCATGATCAAATCCCGTAGCTGGCGAATGCCGAGGTTGGCGTTGATCTCCCCCTGCTCGCGGCCGTGGGCTGCCGGTTTATGGCGAACGAACAGTGGCGTCTGTTCATCCGGTGTCGGCAAGGGAGAGAGACCGAGGAAGCGGCGGTAGCGTTCAAGTGCCGCCAACAGTGCTTGGGATACCGCTACGGTACGCCGTTTGCCCCCTTTGCTTTGCGGAATAAAGTAGCCCCAGACGCCGGTTTTGCGATCCCGCCTGAACTGCCCCATCACAGGGGTAAAGCCCGGCCGAGCTGCAACTTCAGAGATCCGCAGATAGCAGGCGTACATCATAATGGTGAGAAAACGGCTGCGCTCGTGTTGCTCCGGATGGTCGTTGGCAAGGGTATCGGCGGCCTGCATAACGTATGACCACTGCAATTCGCTGAAGGCCTGCACCTGATCATCGGCCTCCTGCTGTTGCGGCCGTTTGACCCGCTGCAGCAGCAGAGCGGGGTTCCTGTCCATGTACTCCTCCTGGATCAGGAACTGGAAGAAGGCCGACAGGATGGCGAGCTTGGTCTTCATCGCCTGCTCGCTCAGGCGATAGGGCAAGGTGCGGCCCAGCTCCCGTTTGCCGAGAAACGGTCGCCATTGCGGATTGGGCAACCGCTCTCCCCACTCCTTGTCGAGGATAAACTGCGCCACGTTGCGGTAGGCGATCAACTCGTCAGGGGGGGACTGACAATAGTCGAGATAGCGGATCATGATGCGGCGAGTGAGATCTTTCGGGCTGATGGCCGCCTCGCGAAAGCACCAGTGTAAAAAAGTGGTCAGTTCGCTGCGATAGGTTTTGTAGTTGTTTTCGCTGTTGCGCTGCTCTAGCAGCCAATCGACCGCCAGTTCGTAAACCAGCCCGGCATCGGGCACATCATTGAGGCTGAGGTTGGCAAGGTACTGATTGACCTGCGGATTGCCAGCTTCCAGATAGATAAGGTTGTCAAACAGCGGCATGGCTGGCGGCAAGGATAATGGTTGTTGAGTCATGGTGTTGCTTGTTGATGATGAGATGAATTGATATGGGCCTTTGAGCCGAGTTGATAGAAAAGGGCTCGTGATAGATGAATGCGGCTTCTATTGGGATTGGTACTACCTCTTGTTGTTGCTGATTAAGGTCACCGGGAGCGATCTGGATAACGTTCTCTTCACTGCTTGCTCATTATTTCCTCATAGTTCTGGCTGATGTCGCTCAGTGGTTAACGCTATTCAGTTATGCATTGGATATGCACCGTTGTTAAAAAATTCTCGGGGTAAATAGCCGTAAAAATGGTTTTAAATGCAAATAAAGTGAATGCGGCGAGCTGTTTATCCCGATAAATGGCAGGCTTGGGCAATCAGGCCACCTGCTTGAGTGGCTTCTCCTTGCGCTTGGCTGCTGGGGCCTCTTCCTCTTTCATGCCAGCCTGAACCTTGCCGCCGCGCAGCAGGGTTTGCAGCACATCGCGCTGCTCTGCCAGGTAGAATGCCAGACTTTCTTGCTGCTCTGGCGCCAGCTCGATCGGGGCGCCAGCCAACAGGGTCATCAACTCATCGGCCGTATCCAGCAGCTTGTCATAGGCATCGGCCTCTTTTTTGCTGGCAAAGGTCATTTTTTCCACTCCCCCACGAACAACCACATATTTGATCTCGACAGCCATGATGGCCTCCTCTTGGTGATGATGGATAGAGTATATGTATGGATATACAGTATTGCAAATAACCTCACCGGAAAAGAGTTCGCCGGGGTTTAGCGACAAAAGCCGCGCTGGATCAAGCTGTCTCAAAGTGCCATTTGACTTCCACGCCTGACTGGTCGGATCATGGCCTTATGACGATCGTACGACACCTGTTTATCCTGCTGATGGTAGAGGTGCTGCTCCTCGGGAGTATCGCCCACCTGGTCGTGGGACTCCCCTGGTTGCTGACCCTGCTGTTTGTCGTGTTTGCCCTGCTTGGGTTGCGCTGTCTGGTGGTGCTCGGCAGCTGGCTCTTTACCCGCTTCTACCCCTCCCCGGCTATCGGCACTTGGTGCAGGGTGAAGATGATGGCGCAGGAGATGCTGGCCTACCTCTACACCTTCACCTTGCTGTTGCCATTCGAGCCTTTGTTGATGGCACCCGATCGGCTGCGTTCATGCCAGCGCCCCGTATTGCTGGTGCATGGTTACGGTTGCAGTCGCGGGATCTGGCGTACCCAGCGCGCCCGGCTGGAGGCTGCAGGCCATGTGGTCGGCACCATTACCCTGATGCCACCATTTGGTCATATCGATGAGATGGTGCCGCTGCTGGCCACCCGGATTGACGATGTGCTGGCGCAGACCGGGGCTGACAAGCTGGTGCTGGTCGGTCACAGCATGGGGGGGCTGGTCTGCCGCGACTATCTGGCTATCCATGGGGGTGACAAGGTTGCGTGCCTGATCACCCTGGCTACGCCTCATCAGGGGAGTCAGCTGGCCGCCCTTGGGCTTGGGGCCAATGCCCGCGAGATGGAACCCGGTTCCGGCTGGTTGCAGCGTTTCGCTTCGGTGCCGCTTTGCGTACCCGGCATCTCGGTGCGAACCAGTCACGACAATGTGGTGATGCCGCAGGAGCGACAACGATTGGCGGGAATGGAAGATATCGAGTTGCCTGCCATTGGCCATCTCTCTCTGCTCTACTCCCGCCGCACGACTGATCTGCTGATTGAGTTGTTGTCCCGAGTCTGACCCTCCTTATTCGTCCTTCAACTGTTGTTCCAAATAAAACAGGGGCCTGATTGCTCAGGCCCCTGTTGATCTCTTTATCCCATCATCCGGTTAGAAGTGTATCCCCTTGATCAGGGTCGAGACGGCAACCTGATCGGCGGTCGCCTTGGACTTGTCGCCATCCTTGGGATCAGCAAAGGTGCGGAAGCTGGTGTTCATGATGACCTGAGCGACACGCGGAGCCAGAGCGTGAACCACCTGACCAAATACCCCGAGGCGAGTGGCCAGTCGCACATGCTTGTTGATGATGGTATCGCACACCAGATCGGCCGCCTCTTCCGGCGTCATCATAGGTACCTGCTCATAGACCTTGGTCGGTGCGACCATCGGCGTTTTCACCAGCGGCATATTGATGATGGAGAAGCTCACCCCCTTGTCGGCAAACTCGGAGGCGGCAGTCCGCACCCAGGCATCAAGGGCCGACTTGGAGGCAACATAGGCGGAGAAGCGCGGCGCATTGGTCAACACCCCGATGGAGGAGATGTTGATGATGTGCCCTTTTTTCTTCTCGATCATGGTGGGCAGTACCCCCATGATCACCTTGAGCGCTCCAAAGTAGTTGAGCTGCATGGTGCGCTCCAGATCGTGGAAGCGATCGAAGGAATCCTCGATGGAGCGGCGGATGGAGCGGCCGGCATTGTTGACCAGAATATCGACGCCGCCGTGATCGGCCACGATGCGAGCGGTGATCTCCTCGGCCTGCGCCAGATTGGAGAGATCCCCCTGATAGATCTCGATGGTCAGCCCCAGCTCGGCAAACTCGGCTTTAGTCTCGGCAATCTTCTGCTCGTCGCGGGCGATGGTAACGACGTTGGCCCCCGCTCCAGCCAGCTTGCGTGCGGTTGCTCGGCCAATGCCGGAGGTGGCCCCGGTCACCAGCACCACCTTGCCCTCTACCCGACCACGTAGGGAGCGATCGATGAAGAGCTCCGGGTCGAGGTGGCGCTCCCAGTAATCCCACAGCCGCCAGGCGTAGCTGTGCAGCGGTGGCACTTCGATGCCGGTCCCTTTCAGTACCCGCTGGGTTTCGCGACTGTCGAAACGGGTGGGGTAACTGATAAGGCGGAACACATCCTTGGGCAGACCCAGATCGGCGATGGCGGCATCGCGGATACGGCGCACCGGCGCCATGGTCATCAGCATGGCGGTCAGGTGGCGGGGAATGAAATTAAAGAGAGAGGCGTTGATGCGGATCGCAGGCTCTGGCGCATGGGCGGCGCGGGAGAAGGTGCTCAGCATGTCGCCGACCCGCATCGGGTTGGGGTCGGTCAGATGGAAGGTTTTGTTCTCCTCTCCCTCCTGATGGGCGATATGCACCATGGCATCGACCACAAAGTTGACCGGCACTATGTTGATGCGTCCGCCCTCAACCCCGATGGCCGGCATCCAGGGCGGCAGCAGACGGCGCAGCTTCTGGATGGTCTTGAAGAAGTAGTAAGGGCCGTCGATCTTGTCCATCTCGCCGGTATTGGAGTCACCGACAACGATACCCGGGCGGTAGACCCGCCACGGAATAGTGCACTCGTTTCGCACAATCCCTTCCGCTTCGTGCTTAGTCTGGAAATAAGGCATATCGAGGTGTTCGGCTTCATCGAACATATCCTCGCGAAACAGACCATCAAAGAGACCTGCGGCAGCAATAGAGCTGCAGTGATGGAACTGCCCCGTCCCCAGCCGCTCGGCAAGTTGAACGGCTTGACGGGTCCCTTCGGTGTTGACCTGCTGCTGGATCCCCGCCTTGGCGTTGAGATCATAGATGGCCGCCAGATGGAAGAAGTGGTCGATCTTGCCGATCAACTGCTCCTGTATCTCGATCGATACCCCCAGCAGCGGTTGCGTCATGTCGCCAAAAACCGGGACCGCGCGCGATTCATCCACATTCCAGAATGAGAACAGCTCTGGCAATTTTTCCTGATGAGAGGCGCGCATCAGAAAATAGACGGTACAGTCGGGATGCTGTTGGAATAACTTTTTGATCAATCGACGCCCGATAAAACCACTACCGCCAGTAATGAAATAGTTCATAAAGAGAATCCTGCTACTGATTAGGGTGTTACTAGGTTGTTAGATATATCACGATTCATATGGGAATCCGCAATTTGATTGTCGGTTCGTGAGCAAACCCTAATTTCGGTGGTATGCCTGTTCCGTTATTAGGTAGAACCCTCTATTTTTTGTCCCTAGACTGAAGTTGAAAAATCAGTAATGCCACAACCCGATTGCAGTTTCGTTGTCGCCATTACATTTAACTGTCGTTATTCAAGGAGAAGATCATGGCTAAGAAATTGAAAGCGCTGGCAGGGTCAGTGACCGACAACCAACTCACCTCCACCATCAAAGAGTCCACCCAGCAGATCTGGTTGGCGGGTCTGGGTGCTTATGCCAAAGCACAGGAAGAGGGCGGCAAGATTTTTGAAGCCCTGGTGCAGGAAGGGGAAGCATTGCAGGCCAAAACCCGTCAGAGCGCAGATGAGAAGATTGCCGCTGTGACCGACAAGACCGCCAATACCTGGGGCCGTCTGGAACAGGTGTTTGAAGATCGCGTGGCCCGCGCTGTGGCCAGCCTCGGCATTCCGACCCGCAAGGATATCGACAAGCTCTCCAAGCGCATGGCCGAGCTGACCGATGTAGTCCAGCAACTGCTGGATGCGCAGGAAGAGGAAGTCCCTGCCGCTGAAGCCAAACCGACTGCCGCCAAAAAGCCCGCTGCCCGCAAGCCTCCGGTAAAGAAGGCACCGGTAGCCAAGGCCAAAGAGGCCGTGGTTGAGCAGGCCGCCGATCTCCTCTCCGCAGCGGAAGATGCGGTGAAAGAGGTGAAAGCCAAAGCAGAGAGCGTCCTGCCCTGATCCCTCGCGGTGACGGAAGGTGATTGATACCGGCCCATGCCCTTCGCTGGGCCGGTCTTGTCATGGATAGGGAGGCAACGCTATGAGTACCATCGCAATTGCCCTTGCTGGCGGCGGGCCGCTCGGCGGCATCTACGAGATCGGTGCCTGCGCAGCCCTCTCTGACAGCATCAACGGCCTGCGCCTTGACCATGCCGACATCTATGTTGGCGTCAGTTCGGGGGCCGTGGTGGCATCGGCGCTGGCCAACGGTATCTCGCCGGCTAAGCTGGTGCGGATCCTGCTCAGCGATGATTCGGGGGAGATGTTTGACCCGGCCACCTTGCTGCGCCCCGCCTTTCGTGAATATGCCGACCGCCTGACCTCGCTCCCGCCGCTGGCGTGGCAGAGCCTGACCTACTATTTGGCGGCGCCCTGGAAGCGCAGCCTGTTTGAATCGCTGCAGGGGCTCTCCAAGGCCATTCCGACCGGACTGTTTGACAACCGCGGGGTGGATCGCACCCTGACCCAGTTTTTCTCTCGTCCCGGCCGCAGCAACGATTTTCGCCAGCTGCGCAGCCGACTGTTTGTGGTCGCTACCGAACTCGATACCGGCCATCCGGTCGCCTTCGGCAGCCCGGGGCTCGATGACGTGCCTATCTCGGCGGCGGTACAGGCGTCAGCCGCCCTGCCCGGCCTCTTTCCCCCTTCATTGATCAACGGTCGTTACTATGTGGACGGGGCGCTGATCAAGACTTTGCACGCTTCGGTAGCGCTGGAAGAGGGGGCGGATCTGGTGTTCTGCATCAATCCGCTGGTGCCCTATGATGCGGACATGGCCGCCGGCGCGCCCACCAATCTGGTGGACAGCGGTCTGCCGGTGGTACTGGCCCAGACCTTTCGCGCCATCATCCACTCCCGCATGCATGTGGGGATAGATCGCTACAAACACCAATATCCCGACGCCGACGCCTTGCTGTTTGAGCCCTCTTCTGCCGATGGCGAGATGTTCTTCACCAATGTGTTCAGTTACCGGGATCGCCGCCGCCTCTGCGAGCACGCTTACCAGCATACCCGCCGCGATCTCTGGCAGCGCCGTGACGAGCTGGCGCCAGTGCTGGCCAAACATGGCCTCGAGCTCAATTTGGCCGCGCTGGCCGATGAAGATCGCACCCTGCTGGCCCCCGGCATTGGCTCGGTCGCCGCCCTCGACAAGTCGCTGGAGCAGTTGCAGCACTGGCTTGCCAAACGCTATCGCCACGGCGTGCGCCGTTCATCACCAAAGGAGTAGCATGGATCGCAAACCCAAACGTCGTACCCGGGAGCGGATCCTGACCACTGCCCTCGCCTGCTTCAATCGACAAGGGGAACCCAGCGTCACCACCTCGGCCATTGCGGCCGAGATGGAGATCAGCCAGGGCAATCTCTACTACCACTTCCACAACAAGGAGGAGATCGTCAACGCCCTGTTCTGCGAATTTGAACAGCAGATGGATCGCCTGCTGGAGGCTGTCAGCACCCCGTCCGATGAGCCCGAAGATATCTGGCTCTTTCTCCACCTGATGTTTGAAGCCATCTGGCAGTACCGTTTCCTCTACTACGATATCGCGACCCTGATGAGTGGTTATCATCAGGTGGAACAGCGCTTTTCCGCCCTGCTGCGCCGCAAGGAGCAGACCGCCATCGCCATTTGCAACCATCTGCAAACGGTCGGGCTGATGGAGGGCACGACGCAACAGATGCGCACGCTGGCGGCCAATGTGGCGCTGGTTGGCACATTCTGGATCTCTTACCAGCGGGCACTGCACCCCAAGGCGGACGCCGATATCGCCCTCGGCGTCTTTCAGGTGATGCAACTGGTCGCACCCTATTTGCGGGCCGATGCCCGCGCTCATCTGGGCGCCCTCGCCCACCACTACACCGACAAGGTTTGATTCACATGCTACAGGGAGAACAAGCATGACCACTTCACAACTCGAATTTGTCCCCTTCCCCTACGCGGATGCGGCCTATGACTATGCTGGCCAGAAGCTGGCGGACAACTGGGATCGTCTCCATCAGGGGGATGCCGAACCCTGGCCCGAGGATGAGCAGGTACAGGATGCCTGGCGGGCCTATCATGCCGGGGATTTTGCCCGGGCCGTCGCCCTTGGCGAAGCGGCCGGTGAGGCAGGCCTCAATGTGGCAAACAAGGCGCTGGTGATCCACGCCAGCTATCTGCTGGAAGACAAGTATGCCAAGCGCGCCGCCTTCGAGCGGGCGGCCAGCCATGCCGAGAAGCTGCAAAAGCGCCAACCCAAGAACGCCAACGCCTGGTATTTCCACGCTCTGGCCCTCGGGCGCTACAGCCAGGTGATCTCCATCTCCAAGGCCCTCTCGCAAGGAATTGGCGACAAGATCAAGGCAAGCCTTGAGAAGGCGCTGGAGCTGGCGCCAGATCACGCCGAGGCCCATATTGCCTTTGGCGCCTGGCACGCGGAGATCGTCGACAAGTTGGGGGCCATGATCGGCGGCCTCACCTATGGCGCCAAGAAGGAGGAGTCCGAGCGTCACTTCAAGGAGGCGCTGGCGCTGATCCCCGAATCGGCTATCGCCCGCATGGAGTACGCCAACGCTCAGGTAATGCTGCACGGCAAGAGCCGCCTGAAAGCAGCCGAAGCCCTCTATGCTGAAGCCGCCGAGTGCGAACCCATGGATGCCATGGAGCGCCTTGATGTAGAGGCGGCGCGCGAGGAGCTGGAGGATTAACCGCCACTCCTGCCACAAAGAGGTGGCAAAACAAGAGGCCAACCCGCGGGTTGGCCTCTTTTATGATGGGAGCTGACCGGTTGGCTACGCCATCACCGGTCGCTCAAGTGCACACTCAACCGAGCAGCGCATCCAGCCCGTTGGGGTCAAACAACAGCTCCGGCTCCATCAGCACCAGCAACAGCAGTTGCTCGAACTCCACTGCAAACCGCTCGACCACCCGATCCGGATCCGGAACCAGCTTCTTGTCGGTGATAAGGCCCAGCTGCACCTTGTGATCGTAAGAGAGGATGGAGACGCCGACGCCGATATCTCCCGATTGCGGCACCCAGAACAGCGGCTGACGCAATTTTGCTCCAGCCAGATAGAGGGTCTGCTGCGGGCCGGGCACATTGGTGATCACTGCACTGGCCTTGGCCGTGAGCAGCTCGACGGCCTGCTGCTGCACCGCATTGGGGGCCATGCCAAGGGCATGTAACAGGTTGAGCACCACCACGGGTTGCAGCGAGGTGCGCAGCGCCTGCATCCGGTCACGCACTGTATAGAGCCGCTGCAACGGGTGTTCAACATCCAGTGGCAAGTCCAGGGCCACCAGCCCGAAGCGGTTGCCAAGTGCCCCCTCATCGTCCGGTGCACGCATATTGACCGGCACCAGGGCGCGGATCTTGACCTTGTTGGCATCATCCCCCTTCTCCTGCAGGTAGTGGCGAAACGCCCCTGCGGTGGCGGCGATCAGCAGATCGTTGACCGAGCAGCCCAGTACCTTGCCCACTGCCTTGATATCCGGCAGATCAATTTGCTCCGACCAGGCCACCCGCTTGGTGCTGGTGGTCTTGCCACGCAGGCGGCAGGGTGAATCATCACCGAGGGTGGCGATATTGCACAGCTCGCTCGCCAGATCGCGCCCGGTCTTGAGGTAATCCACCGCCTTGGTGGGATGGGTGACCACTTCGACATATTTGGACCAGAGGCTACCGGTCAGCTTGAGACCGGCCCGCACCAGACGGCTGCCCTGGTGGCAATCCTCCTCATCCTCGTCATCGCTGTCATCCAGTGGCTCCGGTGACGGTGGTCGCGGCGCCCCTTCCGGGGTGTTATCCATCATGGTCAGCATGGCCCGCACCAGCGAGAAGCCGTCGCCCATGGCGTGGTGAATGCGCACCACCAGCGCTTGCCCACCCAGCGACGTGTCGGTCAGGTGCATATCCCACAGGGGGCGCTGGTGGTTGAGCGGCGTCGAGGCGAGATCGGCCACCAGCTTCTCCAGCTCCAGCTTGCCCGCTTCACCCGGCAGGATCACTCGCTTGAGGTGCTGATCGAGATCGAAATCGGGATCATGACGCCAGTAGTAGGGGCCCCCTTCCAGCACGGCCCGCTGGTGGAAGCGGGGTTGCACCGAAATGGTGTGGCGCAATCCGGCCCGCAGACGCGCTTCATCAAGCTCTCCTTCAAACATCAGGACACCGATGATCTGCATCAGGTTGTTGGGTCTGTCCATGCGTAACCAGGCGGTATCGACGCAGGAGATAAATTCACTCAGTGGCATGGTTGTTTCCCTACAAAATGAATTTACCGAGACGGCAAATTGCTCCTGTCCTCATATCCGGATGAAGACTTGATGCAATCAGAATGACATTAATGAGTGCCGACTCGAAATATGAAATAAAGATGAAATATTACTGACAAATAGAATCGAGACCTCGCCGGATAATAAATCTGACAGGCCACATGGCTTGCCAACTTATTTCAAACAGCCATCGTTTACAGCTAGTTTATTTAAAACCAGTGCAACGAAGAGTTTCAAACACGTTTGGGGCAAGGTAAGCGATTGTCGACATAATCGAGGATCTCCTGCTCCAGTACGCTGCGTACAGGCAACAGCATCAAACCAAGATGCACTTCCAGTTCCAGGGTATCTTCGTCCAGGGTGAGAGTGCCATGTACCCCTGAGCCGCGAAAACGAAGCTCGGTCTCCTCTTCATCTGCCCATTCGCAATCGAGTTGATAGCTCTCGCTCATGTCCGCAGCGATGGCTTCGGCCGCGATCCGGGCGGCGGCCAATCCCAGCGGATGCTGACGGCTGATCTGGATGGTAGAGAGTGCGCTGCTGCCAGCGAGCGAGTTGAAGAACATGGTCGTTACTCTGGGTCATAAGTTAGTTATTGATATTAAACACATGTTCACAACAAATGAAAGGATGGTTCACATAAATGGGACTCACTTAACAGAGTCGAGAGGGATGACGGCCATCAGCGGGGCATGGCATTTATTCCCTCCCCCGTGCGCGCTACACTTGTCACGGAACGGTCAGTAAAAGCTGCTTGTTTTTCATTCACTTGTATCTTCGTATCACCGAATCCCCATCAATGGGCCCAAGGCCAGAGAGCTGTAGATGACGCATCAAGAACATGCCCACGACGACGATAGCACCCTGGGTCGGCTATACCGCCAGCTCAAGCGGGTTGCAGCCTTGCGCGAGCAGATGCGTGCCCACCCGGAAGATCAGCAGGATCGGGATCGGCTACGCCAGTGGCAGGCCGACCGGTTGGGGCGCACCCATCGAGATCTGCTGGAGAGTGACCGCTACGGCCCCGCCGCCGAGTTTTTCCTGACCGATCTCTATGGCCCGGGGGATTGCGCCCGCCGCGATGCAGATGTGATGCGGGTGATGCCGACCGCCGAGCGGCTGTTGCCGGAGTCCGGTCTCAAGGTGCTGGCGCAGGCGATCGAGCTCGACGCTCTCTCCGAAGAGCTGGACTACCTGATGGTGGTGGCGCTACGGCGCATTGATGGCATTGCTCCCATCACGCCGGACCATTACACCATCGCCTATCGGGCCGTAGGTGAACAGGCGCGCCGGGAACATCAGATTGCGTTGGTGAGCGAGCTTGGCATGACGCTGGACAGGTTGGCGAGAAAGCCGCTGCTGGGGGCGACCCTCAAGCTGGTGTCAGGTCCCGCCCATCTGGCGGGGCTTGGCGAGCTCTTCTCCTTTGTCGAGCGTGGTTATCAGGTGTGTCATCAGATGGGGCGTGCCAACGAGTTTCTCGAAACCATCGCCAGTCGCGAGACGGCCATCATGACGGCGCTTTTTAACGGCGACAGCAGTGCGCTGGGGTGAGGCTTATCGAGGGATCAGCCGCCGGAATAACAAAGCGGGCCGATGAGCCCGCTTTTCGTTTATCACTGTTTGCCGATATGTTGGCCAATGCAAGACCGGTCAGATCACCAGCAGATCCATAAAGGCGTGTACCGGGGTGGCGGCAAGGCGCGGCCCGTCCTGACAGAGGGCAAGGATGTCGCTGACCCGTTTGGCCGGGAAACGGGTGGTCAGATTGTGCTGGAATTTCTCCACCAGCAGCGGGATCCCCTCCTCCCGGCGACGGCGATGGCCGACCGGATACTCCACCTCCACCTTGGCGGTGTGAGTACCGTCCTTGAAGAAGATCTGGATGGCGTTGGCAATGGAACGCTTGTCTGCCTCCAGATACTCGCGGCTGTAGCGCTTGTCCTCCTGCACCACCATCTTGCTACGCAGCGCGTCGATGCGGGGATCGGCGGCAACATCGTCCTCGTAATCCTCGGCGATCAGGCGACCGAAGATGAGCGGCACTGCCACCATGTACTGCAGGCAGTGATCCCGATCGGCCGGGTTATTGAGGGAGCCGACCTTGCTGATGATGCGAATGGCCGACTCATGGGTAGTAAGTTCGATACGGTCTATCTCGTCGAGCCGTCCCTTCACCTGCCCATGCAGCTTCATGGCGCACTCCACAGCAGTCTGGGCGTGGAACTCGGCGGGATAGGAGATCTTGAACAGCACGTTCTCCATCACATAGCTGCCGTATCCCTGATGCAGGGCGAACTGATTGCCCTTGAACAGCACATCGTAGAAACCCCACTTGGGCGCGCTCAGTACGCCTGGATAGCCCATCTCGCCGCTCATGGTGATAAGGGCGAGGCGCACCGCGCGGGAGGTGGCATCCCCCGCCGCCCAGCTCTTGCGTGACCCCGCATTGGGGGCATGGCGGTAGGTACGCAGGCTCTGACCATCGACCCAGGCCTGGGATACCGCATCGATCACCTGATCGCGGGTGCCACCCAGCATATGAGTCACCACGGCGGTGCTGGCGACCTTGACCAGCACCACGTGATCGAGACCCACCCGGTTGAAGGAGTTCTCCAGCGCCAGCACCCCCTGAATTTCGTGGGCTTTGACCATGGCCACCAGCACATCTGCCATGGTGAGCGGCGCCATGCCCTCGGCCACGCGAGTACGGGAGAGCCAGTCGGCAGTGGCGAGAATACCGCCCAGATTGTCGGATGGATGACCCCACTCGGCGGCCAGCCAGGTGTCGTTGTAATCGAGCCAGCGGATGATGGCGCCGATGTCCCAGGCTGCCTTGACCGGATCGAGGCAGAGCTGGGTGCCGGGTACCCTGGCCCCGAAGGGCACGACGGTGCCCGGCACGATGGGGCCAAGGTGCTTGGTGCATTCGGGGAAGCGCAGGGCCAAGAGGCCACAGCCTAGGGTATCCATCAGGCAGTAACGGGCGGTATCGAGGGCCGCCTCGCTGGTAATGGGGTGGTTGCAGACATAATCGGCAATATCGACCAGCACCTGATCAGGGTCTGGTCTGTGGTTGACGTCGACGTTGGCGGACATCGTGACTTCCTTATCGTTGTTGTAGAGAGACAAAGTGACGGGGGGCCGGGCCGACATAATCGGCGCTCGGGCGGATGATCCGGTTGTGCTCGCGCTGCTCCATCACGTGGGCGCACCAGCCGGTGACCCGCGAGCAGACGAAGATGGGGGTGAACAGCTTGGTCGGGATCCCCATGTAGTGATAAGCGCTGGCATGGAAGAAGTCGGCATTGGGAAAGAGCTCTTTTTCTTCCCACATCACCTTTTCCGCTTCGCAGGAGACGCGATAGAGGCGATCATCCCCCACCGCCTCGGCGAGCTTGGCCGACCACTCCTTGATGATGACGTTGCGCGGATCAGAAGTGCGGTAGATAGCGTGGCCAAAGCCCATGATCTTCTCCTTGGCCGCCAGCTTGGCCAGCAGTTCGCGCCTTGCCTGCGTTTCATCTTGCCAATGTTCGATCATCGCCATGGCCGCCTCGTTGGCTCCGCCGTGGAGCGGGCCGCGCAGGGTACCGATGGCCGCTGTGATACAGGAGAACATGTCAGAGAGCGTCGAGGCGCAAACCCGCGCCGCAAAGGTGGAGGCGTTGAACTCATGCTCGGCGTAGAGGATAAGGGAGACATGCATCACCCGCCGCTCCAGCTCGCTCGGCGCTTTTTGGTGCAGCAGCGCCAGAAAGTGGCCACCGATGCACTCTTCATCGGTATCGAGGGCGATGCGAACTCCCTCGTGACTGAACTTGTACCAGTAGATCAGAATGCCCGGAAAGGCGGCCAGCAGCCGATCCGCCACTTCATGCTCATGCTCGAAACCATCTTCTGGCTCCAGATCGCCGAGCATGGAGCAGCCAGTGCGCAGCACATCCATCGGATGGGCATCGGCGGGAATGCGCTCAAGTACCTCCAACAGCGGCTGGGGCAAGGTGCGCAGGCGACGCAGCTCGCGCTTGTAGGCGTCAAGCTGCTGCTCACCGGGCAACTCCCCCTTGAGCAGCAGATAGGCGACCTCTTCGAACTGGGCGCTGTCGGCCAGCTCCTTGATGTCATAGCCGCGATAGGTAAGCCCAGTGCCACTCTTGCCTACTGTGCAGATACTGGTCTCCCCCGCACTTTGACCGCGCAACCCTGCCCCACCCAACGGTTTTTGCTGTCCCATAAGCTGCCTCCTATTCCTTGGCTGTAAACAGACGATCCAGTGTCTGCTCGTAGTGGTGATATCCGAGGAAGTCGTAGAGTGACTCCCGGGTCTGCATGGTCTCCACGACGGCCCTTTGATGACCATCCTGGCGAATATGGTGATAGACGTTGAGGGCGGCCTGATTGGCGGCCCGGTTGGCACTCAAGGGATAGAGCACCATGTCGACCCCGTGGGCGGCCAGTTGCTCTTTATCAAACAGCTCGGTTTTGCCGAACTCGGTCATGTTGGCGAGGATCGGCACTTTGGCCGCCTGTTTGAACTGGTCGTACTGGGCAAGCTCGGTCACCGCCTCGGCGAAGATCATGTCGGCCCCGGCGGCCACATAGGCGGCGGTGCGTTCAAGAGCAGACTCCATCCCTTCCACCGCCAGTGCATCGGTGCGGGCCATGATGACGAACTCGCTATTCTCACGGGCATCCACCGCTGCCTTGATCCGATCACACATCTCCTCAAGCGTGACCACCGCCTTGTTGGGGCGATGACCACAACGCTTCTGGGCCACCTGATCTTCCATATGGACGGCGGCAACTCCGGCCCGCTCGAACGCGCGGATGGTGCGGGCGATATTGAATGCCCCGCCCCAGCCGGTATCGATATCGACCAACAGCGGCACACGGGTCGCAGCAGTTATCCGTTCGGCATCGATCAGCACGTCGTTGAGGGAGGTCATACCGAGATCCGGCAAGCCGTAGGAGGCATTGGCTACTCCGGCGCCGGAGAGATAAAGAGCTTGAAAGCCGCTGTGTTCGGCCATCAGCGCCATGTAGGCATTGATGGTGCCGACGATCTGCAGGGGATGTTCATTGGCAAGGGCGGTGCGAAAGCGCAGGCCTGCCGAGGGGGACAAACTGGACATCATGACTCCTTTCACCTGTCTAGTCTGGCTATCTAATATCACGTTTACGTTAACGTCAATTATACTTTCGTAACATTCCGGCTGCAGGCAAGACAGGAAACCGGTTTTAGGGTAAATTTCACCAATTCCTTCAACAGGTTGAATTGTATGATGGAGCCCGGTTCCGTAATTGTCTGTCCGGCGTGCGACTTGCTGATCCAGCGCAAAGCACTGCCGCTGCGTCGCCATGCCCACTGCCCGCGTTGTCACCAACATCTCTATGGCCGTTATGCCTTTCGTCCCTCCCAGTTGATGGCCCTGACCATCACCGGATTTCTGCTGCTGCCCTCCGCCTTTTTTGAACCGCTGATCTATCTGCGGCTGGCTGGGGTCAATACCGACGCCGACCTGCTGCGCGGTATTCTGGTGCTGTTTGGCGAGGGCGAATGGTGGGTGGCCAGCCTGGTGCTCTGGTGCGCCGTGTTGGCGCCAGTGGGATTATTGGCGGGGATCTTTGCGCTGGCTTCGGGTCTGGCCAAACGTTGGCACATTCTTCCCGTCACCTTGAAGCTGGTCGAGGTGTTTCGCCACTGGGCCATGCTGGAGGTCTATATCGTCAGCCTGCTGGTTGCCCTGTTCAAACTGATTGACATCGCCGATGTGCGCCTCGGTGGCGGCTTGCTCAGCCTCGGTATTCTGATGCTGCTCAACATGACCCTGTTGATCCTGTTTGACCCCGCCCCCTACTGGGCGCGGATCCCGTTAAAGGAGCCGGAACATGACCAGCGCCCGTGAGATGGGGCTCTGCCGCTGCCATACCTGCGGTCTGCTGGTGCGTTATCAAGCCGGGGCAGTCTGCCCCCGTTGCAGCAGCAAATTGCAGGTGCGCATCCCCCGCTCCCTCGCCTGGTCGTGGGGCTTGCTGGCACTCGCCACCTTCATGTTGTTGCCTGCCAATCTGTTGCCCATAACCCATTTCTACAACAAGGGGTTGCTGCAGTCAGATACCATCTTCAGCGGTATCATGATGCTCTATCGCAGCAAAATGAGCGGGATTGCCACCATAGTCCTCACCGCCAGCATACTGGTGCCGGTGGGCAAAATATTGGGTCTGGGCTGGATCTGCTGGCAGTTGCAGCGGGCCAAACCGGTGCGGCGCAAGCGCCAGCTGGTGATGTATCGCGTGATCGATTTTATCGGTCGCTGGTCGATGCTGGACTTGTTCGTGATTTCGCTGATGGTGGCACTGGTCGATCGGGGTGTGCTGCTGAGTGTCCGCGCAGGCCCCGGTGCCACCGCCTTTGCCGGTGTGGTGGTGCTGACCATGATGTCGGCCCGCATGCTCGATACCCGTTTACTGTGGGACAAGGCGGCCCGTTGATGATTTCTCTGTTTTTGTTTGATGCGCTGTTTAATCCAGCCAATAAGGAGTCACTATGATCGGGGCTGAACCCGTCATTGAAAAGCGTCGCTGGTTATCGCCGGTCTGGCTGTTACCCCTGATAGCCCTGCTGCTGGCGGGTGGCTTTCTCTATCAGCAGGTATTGAGCCGTGGCCAGCTTATCCAGATCAACTTCGCCCAGGGCAACGGCATCTTGCCGGGTAAAACCCAGGTTCGTTATCAGGGGGTAGCCATCGGTGTGGTGCAAGAGCTGGAGCTGGCTGAAGATGGCCGCAAGATTGCGGTAATGGCCAAGATTGACAGCCGTGCCAGGCCGCTGATCCGTAAGGGATCCGACTTCTGGCTGGTGAGCCCCAAGGCGTCGCTCACCGAGATCTCCGGCCTCGATACCCTGGTCTCCGGCAACTACATCAACCTGCAACCGGGGCGTGAAAGCAATCCGCTGGAGGAGACCTTCGATGCATTGGAGGGCCCTCCTCCCGGTTATCAGGCTCAGGGGCGCATGCTGCACCTGACTGCCGATTCGCTGGGTTCGGTGGGGATTGGCGCCAAGCTCTATTTCCGCGGTATCGAGGTGGGCAGCGTCATCAATACCCGCCTGGGTCAAGACAACCAGAACGTCATTCTGGATCTGGTGATCGAGCCGCGTTTCGAACATCTGGTCAAAGCTGATACCCGCTTCTGGAACATCAGTGGCATCAAGGGCTCCTTCAGTCTGGCTGGCGTCAGCGTGGAGGCCGGCAGCCTCACCTCCATTCTGAGCGGCGGCATTGCCTTTGACTCGCCCAAAGATTCACCGGAACCGGAGAAGGGACAGACTTTCGTCCTCTACAAAGGGCTGGCGGAAGCAGCGCGCGGTGCGCGTATCGACATTGCGGCTGGCGATCTTCCGGTCAAGGAGGGGATGCCCATCCTCTATGAGGGGATCGAGATCGGTCGTATCGACCCCATTCGCCTTACCGACAAAGGCCGGATGGTCACAGCGCTGATCAACCCGGAGCAGGCTTATCGCATTACCGACAAGAGCCAGCTGGTGTGGGAGAGCATCTCCCTTTCCGCGACCGGTGTGCAGCATGCAGATCGCCTGCTCTCCGGCCCGGCCATTCGCCTCGACTATGTGGCGGGCAAACCGGTACAGAAGATGACCCTGACCGATCGCGCCCCCCAGAGCGGTACCAAGGTGACGCTGCAGGCTGACGATCTGGCGGGGCTCAATCAGGATGCACCTGTCTGGTACAAGGGATTGCAGGTGGGCCGTATCAGCCAGCTCACCCTGGATGCGCGCGGCAATGCCAGCGTCGAGCTGGTGATGGCGCCGAACTATGGCCATCTGCTCAACCGTGCCCGCTTCTATCGCGCTGCCCCGTTGCAGATCGATGCCGATCTGAGCGGCATCAAAGTAGAAACCAGTCCGGCCAGTGCCTGGTTGGGGGGCGGGATCAAGCTGGTACAAGCCAGCAGTGGCGAGCGGATTAACCGTCTCTACCCGAGTCAGGAGCTGGCACTACTCGGCACCCGTGATGCCAAGCCCCGGCGCTGGTTGCTCAAAGCAGATCAGGCCGATGGCATTGGCATTGGCTCGCCTGTGCTCTATCTGGGGCTGGAAGCGGGCAAGGTCAAACAGCTACGCGCCGCCAAAGAGGGGGTCGAGATCGAACTCGAGATCGATGGGGTCTATGCTCCCCTCCTCGCCCAGCAACCCCAGTTCTGGAAAAAACCGGCCATCGACACCAAGGTGCGGGTCGATGGGGTGCAGGTCAAGGTGGGCAACCTCGGTACCTTGCTGCGCGGTGCCATCGAGTTCGATCGGCTGGCCAATGGCCGCAGCAGTCATCAACTGTTCGATTCCAGGGAGCAAGCCAAGGCCAAGATGCGCCAGCTGTCACTGGTGGCAGAGAGCAATCCGGGGCTCGGGATTGGCAGCCCGATCCGCTATCGCGGTGTCGATATCGGCAAAATTGAAGAGATCGAGCTGGAGCCGTCACTGGGTCAGGTGATCTTCAAGGCTGAACTCGATGGCCACTATGCCGAGCGTTTCCTGCAGTCCGGCGCCCGCTTTACTCTGGTGCAGGCCAAGCTGGGGCTGGGCGGTGTCGCTCACCTCGATACCCTGATCAAGGGGGCGTTTGTAGAAGCACAACCCGGTAAAGGCGCTGGCAAAGATCGCTTCCCCTTGAGTCAGGTCGGCCCGGTGGGTCTGGCCCTGACCCTCAAGAGCCCCTCCGTCAATGGCCTGAGCGTCGGCAGTCCGCTGCTGTTTCGCAAGATGGTGGTGGGCAGTGTCACCAAGGTGGCGCTGGCTCGGGATGGTAGCGAGGTGGTGATCGACGTTAACGTGGATCAGGAGTATGCCCATTTGGTGCGTGCCAACTCCCGCTTCTGGAATGTCTCCGGGGTCAAGGCGGACATTGGCCTGACCGGTGGCACTATCGAGGTCGAGACGGTGCAGAGCCTGCTGGCTGGCGGCATTGCTTTCAATACGCCGGAGAGAGAGATGGGTCCAACCGTCAAGGCGGGACACAGCTATCCGCTCTACGGCAAGGCCGAGAAAGAGTGGCTGGAGTGGAGTCCGCGTATCCAGCCCTGATCTCTTCCCTTTGTATCTCATCCAAGCCCGGCACAGTGCCGGGCTTTTTTATATTCCGGTGTCTGTTGATAGGGTTCAGATTCAGAATATTCTTAGCCTTGTGGTAGGATATCGCCCCTCTTTTTCGGTCAACGAGACGGCACAGTGCACGACAACACCTTCCTTCCCGATTACTTTTTACGCCACATTGCGGCCATCATGCCGGCCCATCTCTCGATGGATGACTTTGTGGCCAGTTGTCGACGTCCGCTGCGCCGCAGCATTCGGGTCAATACCTTGAAGATCGCCGTCTCGGATTTCGTCGCCCTGATGGAGCCACTGGGTTGGCAGCTCGACCCTGTGCCCTGGTGTGATACCGGCTTCTGGCTGACCCGCAGCGATGAAACTGTCCCACTTGGCAACACCGCCGAGCACTTGAGCGGGCTCTTCTACATTCAGGAAGCGAGCTCCATGCTGCCGGTGACGGCACTCTTTGCCAGCGACAAGATCAAAGCGGATGGCATGTTGCTGGATGCGGCGGCGGCCCCCGGCTCCAAGACCACCCAGATCGCGGCTCTGATGAACAATCAGGGAATGCTGGTTGCCAACGAGTTTTCCAGCAGCCGGTTGAAAGTGCTTAGCGCCAATATCCAGCGCTGCGGCGTGACCAATGTGGGGATGACCCATTTTGATGCCAAGGTATTTGGCCAGTGGTTGCCGGAGACATTCGATGCCATCCTGCTCGATGCCCCCTGCTCAGGTGAAGGTACGGTGCGCAAGGATGAAGATGCGCTGCGCAACTGGAGTATCGAGAGCATCGACGAGATCGCGGCGGTGCAGCAGGGGCTGCTGGAGAGTGCCTTCCATGCCTTGAAACCGGGTGGTGTGCTGGTCTACTCCACCTGTACCTTGAGTGAGCAGGAGAACCAAGCGGTCTGCCAATCCCTGCTGGACAAGTTTGGCGATGCCTTGAGTTTTGACTCGTTGGCAGACCTGTTCCCCCATGCAGAGCAGGCCTGTACATCCGAAGGATACCTGCACGTTTGGCCCCAGATCTTCGACAGTGAGGGCTTTTTCGTCGCCAGATTACGCAAGCATCACTCGGTGCCCAACACCATGTTCAAGCCGGGCAAGCTGGGTAAATTCCCTTTTGCGCCGCTTCCTGCCAAAGAGGCGGAACTCATATTGCGCGAAATTGAAGCCAACTTTGGGGTAGCACCGCAGGGTCAGCTGTTTGGCCGCAATGACGAGATCTGGCTCTTCCCCCAGCGGTTTGATCAGGTGCAGGGCAAGCTGCGTTTCGACCGCATCGGCATCAAGTTGGCCGAAACCTTCAAGAAAGGTTATCGCCTCACTCATGAGTGGGCACTGGCCTATGGCGATAAAGCGAGCAAGGGCGTGGTTGAGCTGGATAGCGCCAATGCGCGGGAATTCATGATGGGGCGGGATGTCTGGCCAGAACAGGATGCTGGCACTGGCGAGGTGATCGTCCGCTATCAGGGGCATACCCTGGGCATGGGGAAATGGGTGGGGAGTCGGGTCAAGAATGCCCTCCCCCGCGAGCTGGTGCGTGACAACAATCTGTTCAATGCGTAGTGGGCCGCTCGGTTCATCAGCACTTGAACGAGTCTGAAATACCCACACTCTGGTTGAACTTTTCTTCGGATCTTGAAAAGCCTTGAGCCTTGTCTAAGCTTAAGGCAATCCGAACACCAGTTAGCGCACGGCTCTGCAAGGAGCCAATTCCCCTATGCCAGGTACAAGGAATTCGTACCTGGCTTTTTTTATCTCTTCACGTATCGCTGTTACTTCACTTTTGTGTCTATTCAACAGTCTCTTCGACCTGTGTGGCGACTCTGTTTTCAAACGGAGGTTCTCTACCCAGCTCATGTTGGTAGAGCAGATCGATCGCCTGCTCGATGAGTGATGCCTGACTGTCTTCGAGATGAAGACCCAGTGCGGCCAATCGTTCGGCGTGGCGATTGCTGATCCAGCATTGCAGCCGGGTATGGGTCTCCTGCTTGCGTTTTACATGTTGGCGCTGCCGCTCGGCATTGTTTTGGGGCCCCGCCTCTTGCTCTTCACGCACTGTCATTTCTTGGCTCATATGTCCTTGCGATATTACGTTTCCGAGTTTGTTAGCTCTCATCACATGCCATTATCCATTGGAAGATGCCCTTCCCCTTTGGGCTACTGGCTGCGCGACAAATATATCATCAGATCAACAAGATATCATTTAACATAAAATATGCAGTAACGCAGTCATATCAAAGCAAACCATCGAGCGCATGATCGGAGAACTTATGGGCGTCATCGAAGTACTCCTGCAGGGTCCGCATATCCTTGTGGCGCGTCACTTCTATGATCTTGTTCATCGGCTTGCCGGCAGTCACCGCCGAGGTAATGAACCCGCGACGCAGGCTATGGCCACTGACGTAGAGATCGTCAATAGTTTGGCCGGTTCGGCGCTTGATCATCAGATTGATGCCCTGGGGGCCGAGTGGTTCGGCCATCAGTTGCCCCCAACGATTCATGCGTCGAAACAGCGGCCCCTCGCTGATCCGGCTTTTGTGTAGCCATTTTTGCAGTGCCGACACGGGGCAATAGTGTTTGCCCGGAATCAAGGCTATCTCGGTTTCATGCAGCTGATGCTTGCTCGGTTTGAGGCGAAGGCGGATCCCCTGCCCCACAAAATCGAGATCGCTCACTTCAATTCGGGCTGCTTCCGAGCGGCGCAAGGCGCCACTGAACATCAAGAGCAGCAGGGTGTGATCACGCAAACCAGCCAGATCACCGGTGTCGATGCCATCAAGCACCTGGGTCAATGGTTGCAGCGTCAGGGCGCCGGTTTTGTGTTTACGGTTATCCCCCAACCTGACAATGCCGCGCATCATCTCCTTGATTTCGGGATGTTCGGTGGGCATGGGATGAATGCCTTTCTGCTTGAAGGCATAACGGATCCCGGCAAGCCGTCTCACCAGGGTTGCCGGTTTTCGAGGCTCGCCATTACGCAGCTCTCCCTTCCCCTCCTCTTTATCCAGCCATATCCAGTCGGCCAATACGCCGTCAGCCTGATCAGCGAGAAAATTCATGATGTCGTGATGGGTGGTTTGCAGTGGATCCAGCCCGTGCAATTGACACCAGAAGACAAAAATACGGGTATCCGCCTGATAGGCATTGAGGGTGGAATCCGCTTTTGCACTGCGCAAAAAGCGGCGTGCCCGACTATTTAGCTGTGCATCGAAAACAGTCTGCAGTGACTGATGAGCCGGATTGGACAAGGTTGGATATGCCACGGAACTCTATGATTCATATGAAGTTTGAGAGGATCTTACAGGATCCTTCCCATACATCAAGTATCGATAATGAATATTATCGATACTTTAGAACATCTTATTTCAATACCCTTTGACCACGCTGAATAAAGGAAACATAGGAATATCATTCGACCCAGTTTAGCAGAAACGAAAAAGTAAAATTGGCAGGAAGAAGTGAGAGATAACGTAGCTCGATGTTGATATTCAGGTGGGTAATTAGCTTGGCATTTGAAAATTAAAAAGCCCCGAATAACGGGGCTTGGGGATTATTTTTTCGCCAGCTTGAACAGTTCAAAGAAATTCCGGCTGGTGGCTTCTGCCAATTCATTAAGCGGAATATGACGCAGATCGGCAATAAACTGCGCAACGTCTCGCACAAAGGCGGGTTCGTTCTCCCTCCCCCGATGCGGCACGGGGGCAAGATAGGGTGAGTCGGTTTCGACCAGCAATCTGTCGAGGGGAAGTGCCTTGACCACCTCTTGCAGTGCAGACGCATTTTTGAAGGTGGCGATCCCGGAGATGGAGATATAGAACCCCATCGCCATCGCTGCTTGCGCCATCTCGAGGGATTCAGTGAAGCAGTGCAGCACACCGCCGACCTGATCCGCGCCCTCTTCGCGCATGATCTGCAAGGTATCTTGCTGGGCATCGCGAGTGTGGATGATCAGCGGCTTGTTCAGCGCGCGAGCAACCCGGATATGTTCGCGGAAAGAAGCTTGCTGCACTTCCTTGTTCTCGGGGGAGTAGAAGTAGTCGAGCCCGGTCTCACCGATGGCGATCACTCTTTCGTCCGCCGCCTGAGTCAGCAACAAGGCTGCATCCACCCCGGGTTCCTGATTGAGCGGGTGTACCCCGCAAGAGGCAAATACCTGGGGATAGGGAGCGATCGCCTCGAGCATGGTCGGGAACTGTGCCTGAGTCACACTGACACAGAGAAAATATCCCACGTCCAGTTGCGTGGCCTTGGCCAGCACATCGGCCATGCTGGTCTGCTTGCTACCATAGCTGAGGCGATCGAGATGACAGTGGGAATCAACGAGTAACATATAAAACCTTTCTGCTTGTCGGTACTTATAACCAGCGACTGAGCCAGTTCATCAGATGGATGGTGGGATTGGAGAGCTGACCCGGCTGGCATGCCGCTTTCAGGGCAACAAGATCTTGTTCTGCCTCCAGCAGTTTTTCGCTGGAGTGCTGCTCCGCCAAACGTTGACTCAAGATGGCCAGATCAGGCATTGCCAGCTGATGGTGACCACATCCGGCCTGGGTTTTCAGGGCATCGCACAAGAAGAGCTGCAACCAGTGCAACCTGATCTGTGTCTCCTGACCAAGCTGGCTGCACAAAGCCGTCGCCTTGGCCGGACTTTGACTCAGAGCGACAAACTGTTCCAGCAGTTCACGGCGAGTACTGTCCTGTTGCTGCTCGATATAGTCGAGTACCCGCAGCGGTGCCCCCTGACAGATCCGCACCTGAGCCAGAGTGGCCTGATGACCCTGCTCTGCCAACCAGCGTACAGTTTCCCCTTCCGCAGGCAACTGACAGACATGTTTGTGACAGCGACTAAGAATGGTAGGGAGCAGCCGGGAAACCTGGGAGGCAATCAGCAACAGCAAGCTGTCGCCGGCCGGCTCTTCCAGGGTTTTCAGCAGGGCGTTGGCCGCCGATTCGGTCATCCGCTCCGCATCTGGAATGATCACCACCTTGCCACGGCCGAGCTGGGCAGATCCCTGCAGCCGGGTGCAGATCTCGCGAATGGCCTCGACCCCGATGGTCTTGCTGTCGCGGGTGATGGTGCCGAGATCCGGGTGGTTGCCCTTGTCAAACAGCTGGCAAGAGTGGCAGTGGCCGCACGGCTCTCCGCGATCCGGTTGCTGACAAAGATGCAGACGCGCCAACCGCTCGGCCAGCTGTTCTTTGCCAAGACCGGGATCGCCGAGCAACAACCAGGCGTGGCCGAGACGACCGGACTGGGCAGTCTGGCTCAGGGCATGCCAGTCGGGGATCAGCCAGGGATACATAGGCGCTCGTTTGACAGATAGTGATCCAATGCAAGCTCGATAGCAGCTTTGACCTGTTCCGGCGTTTGCGCCGCATCGATCACCACAATGGAATCATCCTTGGCGGCCAGTTCGAGATAACGAGTTCGGGTACGCTCGAAGAAGCTCAGTTGCTCCAGTTCGATGCGATCCAGCTCGCCGCGATGGCGCGCGCGCTGCAAGCCAAGGGCGGGATCGATATCGAGATAGAGTGTGAGATCCGGCTTGAAGTTGCCGAGCACCGCCTGCTTGATGGCACCGATAAGCTGGGCATCGATACCACGGCCGCCACCCTGATAGGCCTGGGAGGAGAGATCGTGGCGATCCCCCACCACCCAGACACCGTTGGCCAGTGCCGGCTTGATGCGGGTCTCCACCAGTTGTACCCGGGAGGCATACATCAGCAGCAATTCAGCCTCGATGGTGAGGCGCTCGTCGTGCACCTCTTTGACGATGGCCCGCATCCGCTCGGCTAGCGGCGTACCACCCGGCTCGCGGGTGCACTCGATCCGGTTGATGCCATGGCGCTGCAGATAGTCGGTCACATAACGCACGGCCGAGCTCTTCCCTGCCCCTTCCAATCCTTCGATCACAATAAATTTTGACATTAGGGTTTCTTCAATATGTATTCGCGAACCGCCCGATTGTGTTCATCGAGGGTCTTGGAGAAATAGTGGGCACCGCCCCCCTTGGCGACAAAGTAGAGATAATCGGTCGACTTGGGGTTGAGCGCTGCTTCGATGGAGGCCTTGCCCGGCATGGCGATAGGCGTGGGCGGCAGACCGTCGATCACATAGGTGTTGTAGGGATTCTTGTCGGTCAGATCGCTGCGGCGAATGTTGCCATCGTAGCGATCCTTCACCCCGTAAATGACGGTGGGATCGGTTTGCAACTTCATGCCCAGACGCAGACGATTGACAAACACCGAGGCGATCTGCGCCCGCTCGTCCGGCTGGCCGGTCTCTTTCTCGATGATGGAGGCCATGATCAACGCCTCGTAGGGGGTCTTGTAAGGCAGGTTGGCCTGACGTTTCTCCCAGCTCTGCTGCAGGAAAGTCTCCATATCCTGATGGGCGCGACGCAGGATCGAGAGATCGCTGGCATGGGTGGTATAGGCATAGGTTTCCGGCAGGAACCACCCCTCCAGCTTGCCATTCTCGATGCCGAGCTCCTGCGCCAGGTCGGCTTCGGATTGCTCGACGGTCAATCGCTCAAGGTATGGGGCACTGGAGAGTTGCTTCTGCCAATCCTCGAAACGGGAACCTTCGACGAAGGTGAGGCTAAAGTGAAACTCCTTGCCCGATGCGAACAGTGAGAGGGTCTCCTTGAGAGGGGCCCCTTCCTTGATTTCGTAGGTGCCCGATTTGATGGCCACCAGTTCGGGATGGCTGCGCAGCCAGAGCCGCACCGCCCAGGGGCTGGTTTCCCCCTCACCCAGTTCGGCAATGAGGCGCGCCGCATGGGCGCCCTTCTCCACCGTAAAGAGCCGGGTCGGCCCCTTGTTGGTGAGCGTCTCTACCTGTTGCCATTTGTAATGTACATAGCCCCCGGCAGCGGCTACCGTCAGTGCCGCCCCCGCGAGCAGGGTGTAAAGCCGATTAAACTTCAATGACCAAACGCTCCTGTAAACGGCGACTCAATACCGCTGGGGGATAGTGAATATCCTCGATGCCATTGACCGGCACGACCCCCATCAGGGTATTGGTGAGCCACACCTCTTCCGCCTGCCATAGTGACTCCAGCGGAGCCTCTACCACACGCAACTCAATACTCATCTGTTTCAACATCGCCATCACCTGGCGACGCATGATGCCATCGACACCACCGCGGGCGAGATCGGGCGTAAACACCGTCTTGCCCCGACGCCAAAACAGATTGGCACTGACCCCTTCAATCAGAAAACCACGACTGTTAAGCACTATCCCTTCGACTGCATTTCGGCTGACAAGTTCGCTTTTCAGCAATACCTGCTCCAGACGATTCAAGGTTTTAAGCCCGGCCAGCATAGGCGCATCACCGATCCGCTGGCGGCACACCACCATCTCGATCCCCTCCTGTTGCCACTGACCATAGTGAGTGGGAAATGGCGCCAGAGTGACAATCCGGGTTGTGTGCTGACATCCGCTGCCATCATAGCCCCGCCCCCCCTCGCCTCGGGTCAGGATCACTTTGGCCACGCATTGTGGCTGGTCGGCCACCATCTCTTCAACCTCCCGGGTCAGGAGACCCCAGTCCGGTTCAACCAATCCCAGCCGGTTGTTGGCCAGCTGCAACCGTGCCAGATGGGCTGGCCACTGCAACACGTGACCCTCCCTGACCGCCATGGTGGTAAAATGACCGTCACCATAGGCCAGCCCCCGATCATGGGCCGAGATGGTATCAAGCTTCATGCCATTGATAAGCAAAGGGATCCCTCCGATAAAAAAGGCCCGATACCGGCAGTATCGGGCCTGTGTCTTTGCCCTGCGGCAAATTATACGCGTTTGAAGATCAGTGAGCCATTGGTGCCGCCAAAACCAAACGAGTTGGAAAGGGCGTACTCGAAGCTGCCTGGCTTGGCCACATGGGGTACCAGATCCAGGTCGCACTCTTCATCCGGGTTGTCCAGGTTGATGGTGGGCGGAGCCACCTGATCACGCAGGGCCAACACTGTGATGATCGCCTCGATGGCACCGGCGGCGCCCAACAGGTGACCGGTCATGGACTTGGTGGAGCTGACCATCAGGGATTTGGCGTGCTCACCAAACACCGACTTCATGCCACGCAGTTCAGCCACATCACCCAGCGGGGTGGAGGTACCGTGCGCGTTGATGTAACCAATCTGCTCGGGGGCAATGCCGGCATCCTTGATGGCATTTTTCATGGCGCGAGCGCCACCGTTGCCATCTGCAGGAGGCGCAGTCATGTGGTACGCGTCACCGCTCATACCAAAACCGACCAGCTCGGCGTAGATCTTGGCGCCACGGGCCTTGGCGTGTTCGTACTCTTCCAGCACCAGTACACCGGCACCGTCACCCAGCACGAAACCATCGCGATCTTTATCCCACGGACGGCTCGCTTTTTGCGGCTCGTCGTTGCGGTTGGAGAGTGCCTTGGCGGCAGCGAAGCCACCCATCCCCATCGCGGTGGAGGCTTTCTCGGCACCGCCGGCGACCATCACGTCGGCATCGCCGTAAGCGATCATCCGGCTCGCCATGCCGATGGCATGGGTACCAGTGGTACAGGCGGTCGTCACGGCGATGTTCGGCCCTTGCAGACCTTTCATGATGGAGAGATGACCGGACACCATATTGATGATGGTGGACGGAACGAAGAAGGGACTGATCTTGCGCGGGCCGCCGTTAACCAGGCTTTCGTGGTTCTGTTCAATCAGACCCAGACCGCCGATACCGGAGCCAATCGCCACGCCGACACGTTCGGCATTTTCTTCATTAATGGTCAGGCCGGAATCATCCAGCGCCTGCATACCGGCCGCGATGCCGTATTGAATGAAGAGATCCATCTTGCGAGCGTCTTTACGGTTGATACCGTACTGCTCGGGATCGAAATCCTTGACCAGACCTGCGAAGCGGGTTGCAAACTCGCTGGCATCAAAATGTTCGATAAGGGAAATGCCGCTCTGCCCGTTGAGCAGTGCTTGCCAGCTGGATTCGGCAGTGTTACCCACCGGGGAAAGCATCCCCAAGCCGGTCACCACGACTCTGCGTTTTGACACTGAGGTAGTCTCCGAGAGGTGTTTTGAAAGGGAACAAATACAAAAGAAGCGGCCCTTGGGCCGCTTCTTTCAGAACAGGAACTTATTCCTGATTAGCGGTGATGTAGTCGATAGCCGCTTGAACAGTGGTGATCTTCTCGGCTTCTTCATCAGGAATTTCGGTATCGAATTCTTCTTCCAGCGCCATTACCAGTTCAACGGTATCCAAAGAGTCAGCGCCCAGGTCGTCGACGAAGGAGGCAGCGTTCTTAACGTCTTCCTCTTTAACACCCAGTTGTTCGATGATGATTTTCTTTACGCGTTCTTCGATGTTGCTCATGACCTGAATTTTCCTTTAAAAATACGCTATTTGCGTCTGGTTGGGGTAGTTTATTCAATTAACGTGAGTTTGCAAGTAGCTTGCCGCTGGTCAAACCACGAAATGTGCCAAACTTCGGCGTACTATCGCAAATTTGAACAGATCTTACGACAAATTGATTACACCATGTACATCCCGCCATTAACATGCAGGGTTTCGCCGGTGATATAGGCTGCTTCATCAGAAGCCAAGAATACCACAGCTGCGGCAATTTCTTTTGGATCACCCAAACGGGCGGCAGGCACCTGACTCATGATGCCGGCACGTTGATCGTCATTCAGGGCACGGGTCATGTCGGTTTCGATGAAACCGGGAGCAACCGCGTTCACTGTGATACCACGGGATGCCACCTCCCGCGCCAACGATTTGGTAAAACCAACCAGACCGGCCTTGGCGGCAGCATAGTTGACCTGACCGGCATTGCCCATGGTTCCCACCACGGAGCCAATGCTGATGATGCGACCGTGACGTTTCTTCATCATGGCACGCAACACCGGTTTGCTCAGACGGTAAAGCGAGGTCAGATTGGTATCGATGATCTCGTTCCACTCGTCATCTTTCATCCGCATCAACAGGTTGTCACGGGTGATCCCCGCGTTGTTGATCAGGATGTCGATGTCGCCAAAGCGCGCCTTGATGGCGGCGAAGACGGCTTCGATGGATTCCTGGCTGGTCACGTTCAGTGCCATGCCGCAGCCATTGTCACCCAGATAGGCGCTGATCGCCTCGGCACCGCTCTCGCTGGTCGCCGTACCGACCACTTTCGCGCCACGGGCCACGAATGTTTCGGCAATCGCACGGCCGATGCCACGACTGGCACCGGTCACCAACACAACCTTATCGGTAAAGCTCATCACTTGCTCCTGTTTACTTGATCTGGGCCAGCGCCTGCTCGAAAGAGGCGGCATCGTTGGCGTGAATACCTTCCACGCGCTTGTCGATGCGCTTGGCGAGCCCGGTCAACACTTTGCCCGGTCCCATCTCGATCTCGAGGGTAACCCCCTCGTTGGCCATCCGCTCGACAGTCTCGGTCCAACGAACCGGGCTGAACAGCTGACGTACCAGCGCTTGCTTGATGGCGGCCGGATCCTGTTCACAGGATACGTCGACATTATTGATGACAGCGATGGTTGGAACCTTGATCTCGATCCCGTCCAGCGCAGCTGCCAGTTTTTCTGCGGCAGGTTTCATCAGCGCGCAGTGAGACGGCACGGAGACCGGCAGCGGCAGCGCACGCTTGGCGCCCGACTCTTTCATCAGCACGTTGGCTCGCTCAACGGCCTCTTTGTGACCGGCGATAACTACCTGGCCCGGGGAGTTGAAGTTGACCGGAGAGACGACCTGCCCTTGTGCCGCTTTTTCGCAGTTGGCGGCGATGGATTCGTTATCCAGACCGATGATGGCCGCCATGGCGCCGGTGCCTTCCGGTACCGCTTCCTGCATGGCCAGACCACGCAGCTCGACCAGTTTGACCGCATCGGCAAAATCGAGTGCGCCGCTGCAAACCAGCGCGGAGTACTCACCCAGGCTGTGACCCGCCATCATGGCAGGCGTTGCCCCACCCAGCTGTTGCCACAGGCGCCACAGGGCGACAGAGGCAGTCAGCAGCGCAGGCTGGGTGCGCCAGGTTTTGTTCAGATCTTCAACCGGACCATCCATCACCAGGACAAACAGGTCATAACCCAGCACCTGACTCGCCTCGGCGAAGGTCTCCTTGATCACGGCATGTTGTTCGGCCAGCTCGGCCAGCATGCCAACGGACTGGGAACCTTGTCCCGGGAAGGCAATGGCAAATTGGGTCATCATTGATTCCTTTTAGATAAGACAAAAATGAAATCGGTGACGGGATGATGGGCGCACCATCCCGCCGAAGATCAGAGGCGAACCAGCGCCGAGCCCCAGGCGAAACCGCCACCAAAGGCTTCCAGCAGTACCAGCTGACCCGGTTTGATCCGGCCATCCCGCACCCCTTCGTCGAAAGCGACAGGGACGGACGCGGCAGAGGTATTGCCGTGCTTGTCGAGGGTCAGCACCACTTTATCGAGGCTCATACCGAGCTTCTTGGCGGTGGCGCTGATGATGCGGAAGTTGGCCTGATGCGGCACCAGCCAATCCAGCTCGCTCGGCTCGATGCCAGCAGCGGTCAGCGTTTCGGTTACGATCTCGCTCAGACGGGTGACCGCGACCTTGAAGACATCGTTGCCCTTCATATACATGTAGGCTTCGAGCTCGGCACCCGGCATGCCGCGACGAGGGTGCGGCAGCTTGAGCAGCTCGCCATAACGGCCGTCGGCATGAAGATGGGTAGAGAGGATACCCGGCGTCTCGCTGGCACCGACAATCACAGCCCCTGCCCCATCACCAAACAGAATAATGGTGCCGCGATCTTGTGGATCGCACATGCGGGAGAGTACATCGGCCCCGACGACCAGCACATGGCGGGCGGCGCCGGATTTGACGAACTGATCGGCAATGGAGAGTGCGTAGGTGAAGCCTGCGCAAGCAGCAGCCACGTCAAAGGCAGGGATGCCCGGTACGCCGAGCAGCCCCTGCAGCTCGCAGGCGGCAGCCGGGAAAGCATTTTCAGCACTGGTGGTGGCCAGCACTATCATATCGAGATCGACAGCGGTCAAGCCGGCTGCATCCAGGGCGCGCAGGGCGGCCTGGTAAGAGAGGGTGGCAACGGTTTCGTCAGCCCCGGCAATACGGCGCTCACGGATACCGGTGCGTTCCACGATCCACTCATCACTGGTCTCAACCATCTGCTCGAGATCGGCGTTGGTACGCACTGAACTCGGCAGGTAGCTGCCAGTACCCAGAATTTTGCTATGCATAGAGTTCTTATAGATCCCTGTCAGAGAAGACAGCTTCAAGGCGATCTGCTATTTGCAGTGGAAGTTGATGTTTGGCCTCTTGTGCGGCCAGCAGGATCGCATTACACAGAGCGCGCCGTTCGGCCCGCCCATGACTTTTTACCACAATGCCGCGCAATCCTAACAGACTTGCCCCGTTATACTGGTCGGGGTTCAGGTAAGAAAAACGCCGTTTGAACATAAATCCGGCGATCCGGCCAAGAAAAGTGCGTTTCTTGCGGGGATATCCGGCCAGCTGGGCCATCATCCGCACCACCCCTTCTGCCGTCTTGAGGGCGACATTGCCGACAAAACCGTCGCAGACGATCACGTCGCTGTCGCCGCTGAAGATGCGATCCCCTTCGACGAACCCGACATAATTGAGCGCGTGGCACTGACGCAACAATTCGGCGCTGTGGCGCACCAGATCGTTGCCCTTGATCTCCTCCTCGCCGATGTTGAGCAAGGCAACACGGGGGGATGCAATGCCTTCTACCTTTTCGGCCACGACGGAGCCCATCACCGCAAACTGCAGCAAGGTATCCGCATCGCAACTGACGTTGGCGCCAAGATCCAGCATCACGGTACGTTTGCCACTCAATGTTGGCAACGCCTTGATGAGGGCTGGTCTGTCTACCCCAGGCAGGGATTTGAGCACGCACTTGGCCATCGCCATCAACGCACCGGTATTGCCAGCACTGACGCAGGCATCGGCCTCACCGGCTTTCACCAGATTGAGTACCACCCGCATGGAGGAGTCTTTCAGAGTTCGCAACGCCACGATCGGTTTATCGCCCATGCCAACTACCTGGGATGCATGTACGAAACGAACACGGGGATGATTCAGCAAGCCATGTTGCTGCAGCAGAGAAGAGGTCTGGTGCTGGTCGCCGACCAGGATCAGTTTTAGCTGGGGTAAAAGAGACAGTGCCTGCACGGCGGCAGGCACTGTTTCCGAGGGGCCAATATCTCCCCCCATGATGTCTAGCGCGACAGTTTGCGTAGACAAAGGCAATCCTTAAGCGATTACCTTTTTACCGCGGTAGAAACCATCGGCAGTCACGTGGTGACGACGATGAATTTCGCCACTGGTCTGATCAACAGTCAGGGCAGCGGTGGTCAGCGCATCGTGGGAACGACGCATGCCACGCTTGGCACGGGTTTTACGGTTCTGTTGTACGGCCATTGTAGGCTAACTCCTAAATTCACTTACGTTTAAGCTCTTCAAGAACTGCAAAGGGATTCGGCCGCTCATCAGCAGGTTCGATTTCACCCCAGGTCATCTCCATGTTTCCTCTCGGGCATGCATCCAGAGAATGCATTGCGACTTGAGGCAACGAGAGGATGAGTTCATCCTCCAGGATTTGATGAAGATCTATCTCGCCGTTTTCGTCCAACTCAATGGGCTCATAAGCTTCCGGCAGTTCTTCCTCGTTTGTTCTTTCGAACAGCGGAGTGTAGATAAATTCAGCTTCACAGAGGTGTTCGAATGTCTCTCCGCAACGTTGGCAAACCAGGTCAACCTTGGCATGGGCAGTGCCTTTCATAACGGTCAACTTCTGGACATCTTTGCCAAAGTGCAGTGATACATCGATATCACTCTGCAAGCCAGCGGTTGATTCCTCCAGCCTGGGCATCTGCGACTTTTCCACTATCCCGATGTAATCGAGCAGCTTCAAGGCACTACGGACTGGATCAACCTTAACGGGCAACTTCACCTTTTGCATAGGGCGCGAATAATATAGGTCCAACAACTGATAGTCAAAGGAAAAAGTCCTTACCGCCGATGATTTTAAGCTCACAAGTCCCTAGAATGCCGGTACTCGCTTTCATCGGTACCTGATTATGCCACAGAATCTGATCCTCGCCTCAACTTCTCGCTATCGCAAAGCCCTGCTGGAGAAGCTCGGCCTCCCCTTTGAATGTGCCGCGCCCGATGTGGATGAACGCCCGCTGGCTGGCGAATCCGCCGAGGCGCTAGTGGCCAGACTGGCTCGTGCCAAGGCTGATGCCATCGCCCAACATCGTGATCACGGTTTGATCATCGGATCTGATCAGGTGTGTGTCTGCGATAATCACATCCTCGGCAAACCGGGCACCATCGACAATGCCATCGCCCAGCTGATGGCGACTCAAGGTCGCAGCGTCACCTTTTACACCGGGCTGTGCGTACTTAACGCTGCAACCAATGAGATTCATCAATTGATTGAACCATTTACGGTCCACTTTCGCGATCTCGACGAATCCGCCATTCGCCGCTATGTAGAGGCTGAACTGCCCCTCGATTGTGCGGGCAGTTTCAAATGCGAAGGGATGGGGATCGTGCTGTTCACGGAGCTGGAAGGGCGCGATCCTAACGCCTTGATTGGTCTGCCACTGATCGGCCTGATCGAACTGCTGGAGCGCCACGGTATTGCCCTGCCCTGATCGCGGACGAATAGATAAGCTAGATCGAGCATATAAAAAGCCCGGTCAATAGACCGGGCTTCTGTTATCAATCAGATCGATGTCTCTTAAAGAGAGGCGTCTATAACAGCCCGCGAAGAGCCGCCATAGAATCCACCACCGCCACTGGCCCGTGACGACTGAGGGCATCGCGGCTATCCACCCCCCAGGTGACACCAATACGCGGCATGGCGATCGCCTCGGCCATCGCCATATCGTGAACAGAGTCGCCGATCATGACGGCCTGCCGGGGTGACAGCCCCAGCTCGTCCAGGATCTGCTCAAGCATCAGCGGATCAGGCTTGGAGCGAGCCTCATCGGCCCCGCGACTGGTTACAAACAACGGGCGCAGTCCGGTCTCATCCAATACCCGATCCAGCCCACGGCGTGATTTGCCGGTAGCGACGGCCAGTTGCAGCCCTCGTGACCGCCAATCATGCAGCAACTCCCCTGCCCCGGAAAACAACGGGCTGGGGGTGGCATCGTGCAGATAGTGATGACGATAGCGATCGATGAGTGCGGCAATCTGGCGCTCACCGCTGGTGGCGCCACTGCCACTGCATAAGGGGAACAGACGGGACATGGCGACATCGAGGCTCAATCCGATGATCTGCCGGATCTGGGCTGGTGAAGGTACCGCCAGCACACAATCTCTGGCGGCCCCCTGTACACAGGCCACAATTCGGCCCACCGAATCCATCAGAGTACCGTCCCAATCGAAAATGGCGAGCCGGATATCCTGCATCAGCGTGGCAAGTCGTTGAGGAAGTTGTCGAGTTCAGGTGCCAGCGGCGCTTCTACCTGCATCTCGCGACCATCGGCCGGATGGGTGAAGCTGAGCTTCCAGGCATGCAAAAAGAGCCGTTTTAGCCCTTGGCTGCGCATTTTCTCGTCAAACGCCGCTTCACCGTACTTATCGTCACAGGCGATCGGGTGACCGGCATGCAGGGTGTGCACGCGGATCTGGTGAGTTCGGCCTGTGATGGGGCTGCACTCGACCAGAGTCGCTTCGGCAAATTGACGCACGATGCGGAACCGGGTTTCGGAGGGCTTGCCATCGGCACTGACCCGTACTACCCGTTCACCGGATTGCAGATCGTTTTTGCGCAGCGGCGCATTAACCACCTTGACGTGAGCCTGCCACTTGCCACGCACCAGCGCCAGATACTGTTTGCGCATGGTCTTGACGCGCAACTGCTCATGCAGGCTGCGCAGGGCGCTGCGCTTCTTGGCAACCAGCAGCACGCCGGAGGTGTCGCGATCCAGTCGATGAACCAGTTCGAGGAAGCGGGCTTCAGGCCGCAGGGCTCGGAGCCCTTCTATCACGCCAAAGCTCAGGCCGCTGCCACCGTGTACGGCCATGCCGGAGGGCTTGTTCAGCACGATCAAGGCATCGTCTTCGAACAGGATCTGGCTCTCCAAACGCTGGATAACACCGAGGTTTGCCGAAGGCAGCTCATTCTTCTCGGCAACGCGCACGGGAGGAACCCGCACCTCATCGCCTGCGCAGAGTTTGTACTCCGGTTTGATGCGCTTTTTGTTTACTCGCACTTCGCCTTTACGAAGGATGCGATAGATCAGGCTCTTGGGGACGCCCTTTAGCTGAGTCTTGAGAAAATTGTCGATGCGCTGCCCGTCATGCTCAGCTTCGATGGTGAGCAGCTGCACTTGTTGTTGTATCTGTGTCATGGCGCGGATTTTAACACTGCCAGCGCCCCTTGGCTGCATGGTTTGTTGAAAAATGGCGCCTTGCTATAAAAGAGGTTTAAATGGGATAATAAACAAGGTTTTGTCATTGTGTTCAAGCCTTGTACTAAGTGGCCAAAAAGTATGCCACCCAATCCCGAAACACCGTGTATACAAGAACATGACGGTTCCCGGGTGCGAGGTACAACGCATGGAGAACACAAACATCACCGTTTATTTGTCTCCATTTCGGCATCCTTATTCATTCCTTCTCGAGAAGTGATGACCAGAACGCCCTTAGTTTGCGCCTCATGCATACCCCAACCGGGAGGTTGCCCCAGTATGCTGAAGACCCGAGGCCGGCGCTGGCAGGACCCAGATGGAGGAAATCAAAATGACACAATAATGAGAACTCAATGAAAAGAATGCTTATCAACGCAACTCAAGAAGAGGAGTTGCGCGTAGCGCTGGTTGACGGACAACAGCTCTACGATTTGGATATTGAAAGTCCGGGACACGAGCAGAAGAAAGCGAACATTTACAAGGGTAAGATCACCCGCGTAGAACCCAGCCTTGAAGCTGCTTTTGTTGATTACGGCGCCGAGCGCCACGGTTTCCTGCCGTTGAAGGAGATCGCCCGCAATTACTTCCCCTCCGGTTACTCCTATCAGGGTCGTCCCAACATCAAAGAAGTGGTCCGCGAAGGTCAGGAAGTTATCGTCCAGATCGACAAGGAAGAGCGTGGCACCAAGGGTGCAGCCCTCACCACCTTTATCAGCCTGGCAGGTAGCTACCTGGTACTGATGCCCAACAACCCCCGTGCCGGTGGTATCTCCCGCCGCATCGAGGGTGATGAGCGGACTGAGCTGAAAGAAGCCCTGAGCGGATTGACCGTGCCGGAAGGCATGGGCCTGATCGTACGTACCGCAGGTGTGGGCAAGTCGCCAGAAGAGCTGGAGTGGGATTTGAACGTCCTGCTCAACCACTGGGACTCCATCCACAAGGCCTCTCAGGAGCGCGCTGCGCCGGTGCTGATCCACCAGGAAAGCAACGTCATCGTGCGTGCCATCCGTGACTATCTGCGTCGCGATGTGGGCGAGATCCTGATCGACAATCCGGTGATTTTCGAACGCGCCAAGGCCCATATCGAGCTGGTACGTCCCGATTTCCTCAACCGCGTGAAGCTGTACAAGGGTGAAGTTGCCCTGTTCAACCACTTCCAGATTGAGAGCCAGATTGAATCAGCCTTCCAGCGTGAAGTGCGTCTCCCCTCCGGCGGCAGCATCGTTATCGATCCGACCGAAGCGCTGACCTCCATCGATATCAACTCCTCCCGCGCCACCAAGGGCGGCGATATCGAAGAGACTGCGCTGCAAACCAACCTGGAAGCGGCCGACGAAATTGCCCGTCAATTGCGTCTGCGCGACCTGGGTGGCCTGATCGTTATCGACTTCATCGACATGACGCCGGTTCGCCATCAGCGCGAAGTAGAAAACCGTCTGCGTGAAGCGGTTCATCAGGATCGCGCCCGCATCCAGCTGGGTCGTATCTCCCGTTTCGGTCTGCTGGAGATGTCTCGCCAGCGTCTGCGCCCTTCACTCAACGAGTCCAGCAGCCACATCTGCCCTCGTTGCCAGGGTCAAGGCGTGATCCGTGACAACGAATCCCTCGCCCTGTCCATCCTGCGTCTCATCGAAGAAGAGGCCATGAAGGACAACACCGAGCAGGTTCACGGCCAGGTGCCGGTGGATGTGGCCGCCTATCTGCTTAACGAGAAGCGTGCTGCCATCGCCAGTCTGGAACAGCGCAATGATGTGCGTGTTTACATCATTCCGAACCAGCATCTGGAAACCCCGCACTACGAAGTAACTCGTATTCGTCAGAACGAGATCCCGGAAGCGGCCAGCTACGAGCTGAAAACCGAGATTGCCAAGCCGGTCTACCAACCGAAGCAAGCTCAGGTGATCGAGCGTGAGCAACCGCTGCTGCAAGGCTTTGCCCAACCGGCACAACCGGCCCCTGTTGCACCGCAACAGCCGGCGGCTCCCGTTGCTGCGGCCCCTGCCGAAGCCGGCTTCTTCAGCAAGCTGATCAAAGGCATTACCGGCCTGTTCAGCAGCGATGCTGCCCCTGCCGACGTGAAAGCGCCCGCCGAGAAACCTGCTGCTCGTGAAGCACGCAAGGATGAAGGTCAACGTCACCAGCGCGAAGAAGGCCGTGGCCGTGGTCAGCGTCCTCGTCGTGATGACAATCGTGGCAACCGCAACAATGCGGAAGCTGGCGAGAAGCGTGAAGGTGGCAACCGCGAAGCTGGTGAAAACCGCAATCGCCGTCCACGTAAAGAGCGCGAGCCTCGTCAGGAGCGTGAAGCTCGTGGTGAAGTGCGCAGCGAACAGCGCATGGAACGTGAACCCCGTCAGGAGCGCGAACCTCGCGAGCCGCGCCAGGAACGTGCGCCACGTCCAGCCCGTGAACCTCGTGCTCCCCGTGAGCCGCGCGCCGAAGTCGTTGTTGACGCGGTAGACGCCGTTGATGCAGCTGCCGCCCAGCCACGTCAGGAGAAAGAGCAGAAAGTGGCCGAGCGCCGCGAACGTCGCCAACTGCGCAAGCAGATCCGCGTCGATGTCGCCGCTGCTGACACCCCTGCCCTGCCGGTTGACGAAGTACCCGCGCAAGCTGAAGTGATCGATGCTAGCGTGGGTAACGAGCAGGAAGAGCAGAGTGAAGGCCAGCGCCGTTCACGCCGTACTCCGCGCAGCCAGCGCATCGAAGGCCAACGTCGCAAGCGTATTAATGAAGAAGCACGTAGCCAGCGTGATGAAGAGCAACAAGCCGAGCCTACTCTGACTACCGCCGCCCAGGCCGATATCGCCAAAGCGCAGGTTGAAGAGCCGGTAGTGCCTGTTGTCACCATCCCGAGCGCTGAAGCCGTAGCAGCTGCCCTGCAAGCCTCTGCGGCACTGACCGAGCATGTGGTTGTCGAAGCCGTTGCTGAAGAAGCTGCCGAGCAGGCTGCTGCCCAGGTTGAAGCAACTCAAACCGATGTGACCGCTAGCTCGGTTGTTGCAGCTGTCGCAGAAGTCGTGGTTGCAGCAGAGCCGGAAGTTGCCGTTGTCACCGCTACCGCTGTAGACGAGACTGCCGCTACCGTGGTTGAAACCGCTCCGGTTGTTGAAGAAGCCCCTGCTGTCAGCCCCTCTGTCGTAGAAGCTGTACCGGCTGCAGTCGAAATGCCAGTTGCGGTTGTCGAAGCCCCGGCTTCTGTCGCTGCCGTTGCGGTGGAAGAGACTCCGGTCGTGACCAAACAGGTAGCTCACGGTGCTGGCCTGCTGGCTCGTGCCCGCAAAGCATCCGCCCCAATGGCAACCCCTGCCGAAGCCCCTGCCCTTCCTGCTCGTGAGCCGGTTAACTACCCGCCGCTGGTACGCAACGAAGTGAGCACATCAGGTCGTCATGGTGGCAGCACTGCCGCCGTCAACGTGGCCACCTGCCCGGCCGGTCGCCCCTAAGCAACCCGGGTTGACCCCCTAAACAAAAGCCACACCAACCGGTGTGGCTTTTTTATTTCTCTTTTCCCCTGTGCACTCACATACACATTAATACCTATGCTCGGCAAAACCGCTTTGTCTGTTATCTCTCTATCACTGAACACTGAGTTAACTTGTGTTTACTTTTTGACGTAACAGTGAAAGTCCATTTTCTACTTCTATGTTCAGCATGTTGCGAATTGATTTTGTCTGCTTAAAACTTTGTTTGTTGGCATACAAATAGTTGTATATATGACGGTCTGCAATGGGCTGGTGTGGGGTTCAAGATTCATTTGATATGGAACCCTCTGGTTCAATGCATGCTTGCCAACCAAGGCATTCGGTTGTACCGAAACCTGAATCCTCCTTTCGCAGAAATGGGGGGGTCGACATAAAGCAAACCAGCCTCAAGTCTTGTTCAACTGATGATCAACTCAGGTTGCATCTACACAGATGTACATATAGGTAACTGTCGCTGATACAGATTTGCTTCCCGAAAGTTCGCCAGTTCCCCCTATCCTAGCGGCAGCACAATCTATACACGGGATATTGGTTACGGCCCTTCCCCACACAATTAAGTGTTGAAACTGAGCCTGACGCTGGCCCTGATACGCGAGACTTCAGTAACCGCTGCTCAACGATTCTGTTTAAAAGGCATATAAAAATGCCGCCCGGCTTTGCAACCGGGCGGCATTGATCATCTTCTGTTATCGAGGATGAGCTATCAGGCCGTGGCCAGCTTGGCCTGCTCTTCGCCGCGCTTGAGCATGGCGTAGGAAACACCGGTCAGCAGCGAGCCTGCCGCAATCGCCACGATATACATCATGACGTTGCTGATGGCATGCGGGATGAACAGCACGAACAGACCGCCGTGGGGCGCCATCAGCTCGCAGCCAAACAGCATGGAGAGCGCACCGGTCAGGGCGCCACCAACCATACAGGCCGGGATGACGCGCATCGGATCCTTGGCGGCAAATGGGATGGCCCCCTCGGAGATAAAGCACAGTCCCAGTACGAAGGAGGCCTTGCCCGCTTCCTGCTCCGCCTTGATGAACTTGGTGCGGGCCAAGAAGGTGGCGATGCCCATGCCCAGTGCCGGTACCATACCAGCGGCCATCACCGCTGCCATCGGGGCGTAGGTTTTGGAGGCCAGCAGGCCGACACCGAAGGCGTAAGCCGCCTTGTTGACCGGGCCGCCCATGTCAAAGCACATCATGGCCCCGATGATCACACCCAGCAGCACGGCGTTGGCAGAGCCCATGTTGTTGAGGAACTCTGTCATGGCATTCATGATGCCAGCCACCGGACCACCCACTACGTAGATCATCACCAGACCGGTAAAGAGGCTGGCCACCAACGGAATGATCAGGATGGGCTTGAGCGCTTCCAGGGTGGTCGGCAGGCGCACCTTGTCGCTCAGGTACTTGGCGCTGTAACCGGCCAGAAAACCGGCCACGATGCCACCGAGGAAACCGGCACCCAGCGAGCTTGCCAGCATACCGCCGATCATGCCGGGAGCGAGACCCGGACGGTCAGCGATGGAGTAGGCAATGTAGCCGGCCAGCACCGGGATCATCAGGGCAAAGGCTGAGCCACCACCGATCTTCATCAGGGCGGCGGCCAGAGTGCCTTCCACCTTGAACGCCTCGATACCGAACACGAACGAGAGCGCGATAATAAGACCGCCCGCCACCACCATGGGCAGCATAAAGGAGACGCCGGTCAGCAGATGCTTGTAGGGGCCTGCCTTCTCCTCTTTCTTGGGCTGGCTGGCACCGCTGTGGCGATAGAGTGTCGCCTCGTTCCACGCCTTGTCGAGTTCGGCGCGGGTTTTCTTCAATGCCGCGCCCGTGCTGGTACGATAGACCGGCTTACCGTCAAAGCGCGCCATGTCCACTTCGATATCGGTGGCGAGGAATACCAGATCGGCAGATGCAATCTCCTCGGCAGTCAGGGCGTTCTGGGCACCGACCGAGCCTTGGGTCTCAACGCGGATCTGATAACCCAGCTGTTTGGCCATCGTCTCCAGCGCTTCTGCCGACATAAAGGTGTGGGCCACACCGGTCGGACAGGCGGTCACCGCCACAATGCGCTTGCCAGCGGCGGCCGGTTTGGCGGCAGCGGGCACGGCTTGATGACGATAGACGCTGGCGCCGCTGTCGGCTGCTTCCAGCAAGGCTGCCGGATCCTGCAGGGCAAGCTCCATGCTGCCCTGATAGACTCGCTTGCCATCATAGGCGGCGAGATCCACCGGGGCACTGGCGACAACCAGCACCAGGTCGGCGGTGACAATCTGCTCCTTGTTCGGCACCTGACGGGGCTGCACGCTGGAGCCGACGTCGAGGGTGAGTTCCCAGCCAGCCAGTTTGGCCTGCTGTTCTATCCGTTTTGCAGCGAGAAAGCTGGTGGCAATGCCCGCCGGGCAAGCCGTAACCAAGATTGCTTTCATTGGGCATCTCCTGAGTTTTCCATTGAGGGGGTATGGCATTGAACTTGTGCCAGCGCATCCAGACGCTCTACGCGCACCTGTTCAAGTAAAGGGTTGAGCACACTGATATCGTCAAAGCCGACCGCCACCTGACTGACCGCCAAGGCCGAGACGGCGGTGGCCAGCCGCAGAGTCTGCTCCGGCGCCCAGCCAAGGCTCAGACCATGGGCAAGACCGGCGACCAGGGAATCGCCAGCACCGACCGTGCTGACCACCTGCATCCGCGGCGGAATGGCCTGCCAGACGGCATCTGTGGCAAACCAGATGAGGCCATCGGCGCCGTTGGAGATCACCACATTGGGGATGCCGCTTGCCTGCAGCGCGCGGGCACACTCGGCCTGCTCGCTCAGGGTCTTGATGGGGCGGCCCGCCCACTGGCCGAGCTCCTCCAGATTGGGTTTGACCAAGGTCGGCGCAGCCTTGATCCCTTCGCTTAAGGCCGCGCCGCTGCAATCAAAGATCACCTGCTTGTCCTTGGCCTTGAGCAGGCGGATCAGATGGGCGCAGTAATCGGGGGCCACCCCTTTGGGCAGGCTGCCCGCCAGCACGAACCACTCTGCATGCGCAGCCAACTCGTCGATGGCCTGCTCCAGCGCGCTCACCTCCCCTTGCTGGATGGTGAGCCCCGGCAGGTTGAGATCGGTGACCCGACCGGATTGCTCGGAAATCTTGACGTTGATGCGGGTGCTGCCCGCGACACGGACAAAGTGATCATCCAGCGCTCGCTCTGCAAACAGGGAGACAAAACTCTGTTCATTGTCAGCGCCCAGCCAGCCGGTCACACCCACCTCGCGGCCCAAGTCCTTGAGCACCATGGCGACGTTGATCCCCTTGCCCGCCGCGCGCAAGTTGGCCTCGCTCACCAGATTCACCTCACCCAGGCTCATCGCCTCAAGGCGAGTAGTGAGATCAAGGGCAGGGTTGAGAGTAATGGTGACAATCTTCATCAGTGTGCCCCCTCGCCGAGACCAGCGGCGATCGCCTCACCGATCCCCTTGAGAGCGGCTTCGGCATCCGCCCCTTCGGCGCGAAATGCCAGACGATGACCGCACTTGACCCCAAGGCCGATCACCTTCATCAGGCTCTTGGCGGAGACCGCCTCGCCGCTGCCATCCAGATTGGCAACCCGGATGTCGGATTCAAACTCTTTGGCCACCTTGACCAGCATGGCGCCCGGGCGGGCGTGCAGGCCGTGAGGGTTGATGATGGTGAAGGTTTCACTAAGACCGCTCGCTGGCCCTGCCTGCAACATGGCAAGCCCCTCGCCACCCGCCAGCATTGCCAGCTGACCAGCGGCCGCCAGTTTGGCCAGATTCTCCAGTTGCGGCAGATGGCCGCTATCTGCGGCGCACAGCAGTAGCATGGCGCTGACCGGCAGCTCCCCTGCCGTGAGAGCGCTACTCGGGGTGACCAGCACCCAACCGGTCTGGGCCGATGCTGTTTGCTGAACATTGGCCCGCGCCAGCCAGACGCCCTCGCCCAGGTAGGCGGGTTCACTTGCCAGCAGCGCGCTCACCATGGCGGCATCGCCCCAGCCCGCAGACTTGGCGCGGGCTGCTGCTCCCAGCAGCAACTGGTCGCGATCATCGGCCGGGAAGTCAGCCAGGGTCAGGTATTGCACCTCTTTGGCGGCAGTGGCACCGGTCAGGATGTTGATGATGGTGTCGGCATCGGTGGCTTCTTTGAGCTGAGCTGCCGCCTGCTCGTCACCCAGCACATGGGTGAGCTGGCGCAAAATGCCCAGATGCTCGTCGGACTTGGCGGCGATGCCGATGGCGACATAGGCGATCTGCCCTTCATCCCACTCGATACCATTGGGGAACTGGGCCACCATGACGCCGGTGCTCTTCACCAGATGACGGGTATCGGTGGTGCCGTGGGGAATGGCGATGCCGCTGCCAAGATAGGTGGCATGCTGCACTTCACGGGCCAGCATCCCATCCACATAGCCCGCTTCCACCAGACCGGCTTCGGTCAGTTTACCTGCCAGCAGGGCAATGGCGTCCGACTTGGTTGCCACCGACTGTCCCAGCAAGATCTGCTCTCGCGCCAACTTCAACATAGAGACTCTCCATCAGGTTCCGGCCGCGCCGGTACGTCACAATTGAACATTCGGATAACTCGCCAGCTGACAATAGACCCGAACACGGTTCACTGTGATCGGGGCCCGATTTTCAGGCCACTGGGTCTCTTCGTTGCTGACAGGCTGAATCGTTTCACTTACACTCAGACTGAATCGTTTCAGCGAATTGATCAAGTACCCACAAAGAGTGCTTTTCAATGATATGATCCCGCGCACACTTTTCGGTGCCCTCACCCGGCAGTGACCGTGGGCCTTGCAACTCAAACAGAGCCAATATGATGAAACTGGATGAAATCGCCGCCCTCGCCGGTGTCTCGCGCACCACGGCAAGCTATGTGATCAATGGCAAGGCCGACCAATACCGCATCAGTCAGGCCACCCGCGACAAGGTGATGGCCGTGGTCACCGCCCACAACTACCAGCCTGACAGCCGCGCCGCCTCCCTGCGTGGCGGCCAGACCAAGACCCTCGGCTTTATCCTGCCCGACCTTGAGAACGCCAGTTACGCCAAGCTGGCCAAACGGCTGGAACAGGGGGCCCGGGCGCAGGGCTATCAGCTGCTCATCGTCTGCTCGGAAGATGAGCCCGCCACAGAAAAAGAGCTGGCCCAGATGCTGGTGAGCCGCCATGTGGACGCCCTGCTGGTGGCCAGTTGCCTGCCGCCAGACGACCCCTTTTACGGTAAATTGCAGGCGCAGGGCAGCCAAATCCTCGCCATCGACCGGGCGATGGCCGCCGACAAGTTCGTCACCGTCGCCAGTGAAAACGAGAAAGCGAGCTTTGATCTCACCAGCTCCCTGCTCACCCCGACCTTGCGCCATATCGCCTTGATCACTGCGCTGCCAGCACTCACGATCAGTCAGGAGCGCAAAGCGGGTTTCGAGCAGGCGGTCGCCAGTCACAGCGCGGCTCGCCATCTGTGCGAGGGGGATCACTTCTCCCGCCTTGAGGGGTATCGCCTGATCAAGGATCTGCACCAGCAGCTGGGTCAGCTGCCCGAAGCGCTGATCACTACTTCCTATATCCTGATGGAGGGGGTACTCGACTACCTGTTGGAACAAGAGATCGATATGAGCCAGCTCGCCATGGCCACCTTCGGGGACGATCGCCTGCTTGACTTCCTCCCCTTTGGCATCAACTCCCTGCCCCAGCAGCACGACGCGCTGGCGAGCCAGGCGCTGGAGCTAGCGCTCAAGGCGGTGAACGGCGAATACCAGAGCGGGCTGCACTATGTGAGCCGCACCCTCAAGCGCCGTCGCTAACCTGACCGCTGCAGACCCGATTTGCTGTCAATGGGTGGGTAAAGCGAACAGATGACAATAAGGCTGCCAGCATCGGCAGCCTTATTGTTTTCCCCCACAACCCTACCCGCCCGCTTTGCTTTCTCTACCGTCTGGCCGACTAAACAACCGGCCTCCACACTCCTTTCACCCCGCAACTAAACGCCAACGCCACGACAAGGCACTCCGCCATCCGTGCAACAACCACTTGGCTGACCTGTATCAATGAGCCCCTGCCAGTCATTTTTCGGTGATTTTTTCTGCAATTAGCCATCACTGTCATCATTTATTTCCACTTGTTGCCACAAGCCAGCACAAGATCCGTATAAAAGGGGTTGTTTCCGCTATTTTGATCCGCTAACGTGGCAACCATCTTTTACAACTGACAGGTTTTAGGTACAGATGTTCCCGTTCCGATATTGCTAGCCTCCGGCCCTATCCCCGGAGGCACCTTCTGATAACGCCAATTGGCCCCCTCTTGTTGACGTCAATGCTGACATCGCCTGTTTGCACTGACACCACTACGTTCGGATGGATAACATGAATACCAAAACTCTGGGTTGTACCCTGTTGATTGCCGGCACCACCATAGGTGCCGGCATGCTGGCCCTGCCGCTGGCCTCCTCCTCCCTCGGCGGCCCCGCCACCCTGCTGCTGATGGTCGGCCTCTGGGCCCTGATGGCCTTCACCGCCATGCTGCAAGTAGAAGCGAGCCTCAACACCGGCAAGTGGTACCTGCACCAGCTGGCGGATCATCTGCTCGGCCCCTGGGGCAAGCGCATCGCCTCCTTCTGTATCCTGATGCTGTTCTACTCGCTGGCCTCCGCCTACATCAGCGGCGGTAGCAGCCTGCTGGCACAGGCGCTGGCCGATGCAGGCATGACCCTCAGCCAGGAGCAGGCCGCCTGGGCCTTTACCCTGCTGTTTGGCGGCATGGTCTGTGTCGGCACCCGCTCGGTGGATTACCTCAACCGGCTGATGTTCACCGTCAAACTGGTGATCATGGTGGTGGTGCTGGCGTTGCTGCTGCCCCGCACCGAAGGGCAGCATCTGCTCTCGATGCCGCTGGGTCAGGGCCTGTTGCTGGCGGGCCTGCCGGTCATCTTCACCTCGTTCGGCTTTCACGGCTCCATTCCGAGTGTGATGCTCTACCTCGGTGACTGCCCCAAGCAGTTGCGCCGTGTCTTTGTCTGGGGCTCAGCCCTGCCGCTGATCCTCTACGTGCTGTGGCAGGTAGCGATCCTCGGTCTGCTCGGCCAGCAAGCCCTGCTGCAAACCGGTGGTGCGCTGGACAGCCTGCTGGCCAACGTCGGCAAGCTGGTGAGCTGGCCTGCGTTTAATCAGGCGATGCACCTGTTTGCCGATCTGGCGCTCGCCACCTCTTTCCTCGGGGTGACGCTGGGGCTGTTCGACTTTATGGCCAAGGTAACCCGCCGCAAGGACAACTGGCAGGGCCGCACCCAGACCGGTCTTATCACCTTTGTGCCGCCATTGCTGTTTGCCCTCTACTTCCCGCAGGGTTTTATCATGGCCCTCGGCTACGCTGCCATTGCGCTGGCGATCCTCGCGGTACTGCTGCCGGTGGCGCTGGTGTGGCAGAGCCGCAAGCAAGCCCCCGCCCACCACTACCGCGCGCCGGGTGGCGTGGTGGCGCTGGGAGTGGCCGCCGCCATGGGCTTACTGATTGTCGGCGTACAGATCAGCGTCAGCCTTGGAATGCTGCCAGCGCTGTAATCCCAGATACTGAATGCCCCAAATAGCCAAGCCCCGCCAATTAACTTGACGGGGCTTTTTATTAGTGAAATTACTCTGACTTACAGGCCAAATTGGTAGTACTAGATTAAACGCAATATGTCAGCACAACCCACGAGTTGTCGCTTTATGGATTTGCCCCGCGTTATGGTTATGGCGTAGTTTGGCGACTTAGCATCAACCAACATAAACCTGGCTATAAATTAGCCAAAAAATGATATTCACCTATCCCAATGACCACTTCTTTCTATTGAGCACTGTTTTATATGTAAACTGTGACTGCTATCTCATTTACCATAACGAGTCATTATATTACTATATAAACATAGAAGTTAATAATCATTATTGCATATACATCTAACTATGGTTTTACACAATGAAAATTGAGAACTTAAGGATAAGAAATTTCCGAACAATTGGGCAAGAACAGTCTATAGACCTAACCAATGGCGTAACAATTGCCGGCCCTAACAGTAGTGGTAAAACAAATATACTAAAGGCCATAGAATTAATTTTCACTGGTTTTGAAAATAAGTTCGGATATGAGTTAAAAACTGACAAAACCTTTGGTATTACAACAGAGCAGACTACTTTAACTGTTACATTTTCTGGTGATAGGCTTGATTTAGATAAAGATTTCTTTGAATTATATGATGAGTTAAACGATATGCTTGAAGAGCCAAAACCTTTAAGTAACACATTCCAACTTTATCTTTCATTCCCAAATTCAGAAAATCCTAAATATGTATTCTTTGCGAATGAAAAAAGAAAGCCAGATACAGCAAAGTCAATCTCTAGAATTCAACGCCAAGCAGTTTCAGTTCTGCTTGATAAATTTATATGTCATTATGTTCCATCATCAAAAAGCATTGGCGATCTCTATTCATCATTATTGCAGCCGTTCATAAAACGTTATGTTGCAAAAGTTTTAGATGATAAACTCCAAGATATCAACAACAGCCTAAAAGAAATATCCAATCATTTAGATGCCCAATTGAAAAATGCTGGACTAAATCATATCACCTCACACTTCTCACTGCCAAACAACTCTCTCGAGGAACTAATACATAAATTTGAGTTTAACTTGTCAGACCCGAACATGACCTCGATAGAGCGAAAAGGCATGGGAATTCAAGCCTCTGCCATTCTAGCCTCATTTCTTTGGATTACAAAAGAAGAAAGAAAATTAAATAAGAGTACAATATGGCTTATTGAAGAACCTGAATCTTACCTACATCCAGAGTTAGCTGGATCATGCCACAAAATGTTGAACGAAATTGGTGCAGAAGCTTTATTGGTTACGACCACACATTCTTTAGCTTTTGTATCACAAGATCCAACTCGAATAGCAGGAACTGTCAGTGATGCAAGTGGAACAAAAATAATAAAATATGACAATTATGTTCATGCCACAACATCGATAAGAAAAGCATTAGGTGTAAGATTTAGTGATTATTATAATTTAGGCGTTTCAAATATTTTTGTCGAAGGGAAGTCAGATAGAGAGGTTTTCAGATGGTTTTTAGAACATGTAACACCTGAACTTGATAGTAGGTTTGAATGGCCATTCGTCAGAAAATCAGAGTTTCTTGATTTCACTGGTGTAGCCGGTATGGAAGCCTTCATGAAAGCAACATACGAGTTCATTTATCTTGAACGTCCGGTTGTCACTATCTTAGATGGCGATTCTGCAGGGGATAACACAAGAAAGAATCTTCAAAATTACTTTGGGAATAAGAGAATCCCCTTTCAAGCAAATAAGGACTTCGTCACATTGCATGATGGATTCTCTCTAGAGGGGCTCTTCCCTCACTCATGGATTATTGAGGCTAATAATGAACACCCCAACTGGTTTTCTAATTTCGCCACTGATGTTCAAGGTATTTTAAAACCATTCGATGTTCGTACAACCGCCAACAAAGAGCAACTAAGAAACTATTTAAAAGAAAAAGAAATTGCATCAGATTCTTTAGATTGGGCTGAAAGATTCATAACGGTTTTCAATGTTGTTGAGGCAGCACTAAAAACTAGAAATGACGCTATTTACCGTAATAGCATAAATTAAAATAGCAGGTGATATTTTTATACGCCGTGCCAACTAATACTGGCACGGCCAAACGATAAGATGTTTCTGCACGAAGTTTCCCGTCAACTCCTCCAGTTCCAAACTGTCACGACACTCCACCGAACCATCCCCCAAACCTTCAGCTATATACCGACCTTTTTACTACCTAACCCTGAATAATCAGTTCAAAAACCGTTCATGCCCCTTCGCTACACTGCCCGCTCGTTTATCGCGTTCAGGAGTTTGAAAACAATGATGTTGCACCTCAAGAAGAGCACCCTTGCCCTCATCCTGCTTGCCGCCAGCGGCGCACTCAGCGCAGCCGAAATCGCCAACAACAATATTACCGAGGCGGAGATCAAGGCCGCGCAGGATGGTTGGGGCGCGGCGCTCATCAAGATCAGCGATGACTATCGTGCCGGTGGGATTGAGCGCGCCAAAGCCACCGCCGAGGCGGTAATCGACAGCGCTTATGGCTACCAGCAGGGGCCGGTGCTGTTCAAACCCACCCTCGCCGGTGGCAAGCAGACCTTTCGCACCAACCGCGAGGGGGCGCTGGCCTACTTTGTCGGCAACAACAGCGCCTATCCGGCCGATAGCGGCTTTGCCCTGAAAAACTGGCAGAGCTATCGCTATGACAATGCCGCTGTCTATATCAACGGCGATATGGCGCTGACCATGGGCAAGGTACATCTGGTAGATCGCGATAACAAGGAGACCACGGTCGACAAGACCTGGGGTTTCAAGAAGGGAGATGATGGCAAGGTGCGCATCGTGCTGCACCACTCCTCCCTCCCTTACGAGGGCTAATGACGGAGCCCAGCTCTGCCCACCATCAATATGATCAAAAAACAGCCCTGCCAACTCGGCAGGGCTGTTTTTTTGCGCCTGCGCTTGGCCGATGGCGAGTGAGTGGATGACGGTCGTGCTAAGGCAGTTTGCTGCTACCCTCAAGGCAAGCCATTGAGATGCCGAGCAATATCGCGTCTCTGAACACCAGCCACTCGATATCATCACACAAGGAGCCAGATACCATGACCATACTGCCTGTTTACGCGGCCCTGCTCGCCCTGCTGTTTGTGTTGCTGAGCATTCGAACCATTCGCACCCGCCATAGCCGCAAGGTGGCGCTGGGGCATGGGGATGACCCCGCCATGTTGCGCGCCATGCGGGTACACGCCAACTTTGCCGAGTATGTCCCCCTCGCCCTGCTGCTCATCTATTTCGTTGAAACCAGCAGCCATACCCCCTGGCTGGTTCATTTGCTGGGGATTGCCTTGCTGCTTGGTCGCCTCTGCCACGCCTTTGGCATGAGCCGCACGCCGGAGAACTTCCGTTATCGGGTGGCGGGAATGGGGCTGACCTTCACAGTGATCCTGGTGAGCGCTGCCCATATCCTGATCACGGCGCTGCTCCCCTGACCCGGCCGTCACGAATAGGTGGCGAAGCGGTCTGGCAGCCATTCCTATCGGCTATTCTTCACTGCACAGATAGTCGCAACAGTGCTGCTTAAACAAGCCCGATTCAGGAGTGCGATATGAAGTGGATTGGCTGGTTACTGCTTGTCGGGCTGACTCCCGTTGCCCACGCAACCCCGCTAAAGCTGGCGGCAGCGGTCGAACACATTGCGATATTACGCCCTTTTATTCATGACTGGTTTGGCCGGGCTGGCATCGACTTTCAGTTGATCCCCTGCACCTATGCCCGCTGCGAAAAGTTGATTGAGGCAGACCATGCCGTCGATGGCGATATGGCCCGGATCAAGGGCTTTGATCAGACCTATCCCCACTTGCTGCAGATCGGTGCCCCCATCTCGGAGGCGGCGATTTATGGCCAACCACGGGATAACCCGAGCTGGCCACCTGCCAAAGGAGCCGTGATTGGCTGCCTGCGTGGCATCCAGTGGTGCGAGCGCTTCCTCGGCAATTATCAGGTCATATGGTTGAACGATGAGAAGCAGGGGCTTGCCCAACTGCATCGAGGCAAAGTGGACTGGCTCATCAAGATGCGCCCCGCCTCTCAACCTGCACTGGCGTCCCCCTGGCAGAAGATCACCAAAGAGCAGGTCTTTCTCTACCTCGATAAAAAGCACCGCGCGGAAATTGCGGCCCTGCTCAAGGTACAGCTGGCGTTTATCAATAACGGCCGCTGGCTGGCAATGCAAAAGCAGTACCTCTCCGCCATCTAGCGCGGTTCTCGCAGCACCACACAGTGCCGATTACATGGCTGAAAAAACAAAAAGCCCTGCCAGATTGGCAGGGCTTTTTCAGTCAACCGCATAGCTGGGGAGTCAAGCTCCCGAGCCGCTTACTGGTTGTGGGTAGAGCGACGTGGACGACGGGCCTGAGCCGGTTTGCCAGCACCATCAGCCGGACGCTGACCACCTTGCGGCTTGGGCTTGCCACCGTTACCGGTACGGGCCCCACCCGCATTGCCATTGGAGGCGGAACGACCGGCCCCCTGACGCTGGCCTTGACCTTGCGGACGCGGCGCACGGCGCTGCTCGCTCGGATCGCGGGGCTCTTTGCGCAGCGGCGCACCGATACCACGGGCGATGTTGTCCAGCGTCTCGCGGGAGGCTTCGAAACCGGCCACCTGCTCGCACGGAATGTTCTGCTTGGTCAGACGCTCGATCGCCTTGATAAGCTTGCCTTCATCTGCAGCCACCAGCGAGATGGCGTGACCGGCAGCACCGGCACGGCCGGTACGACCGATACGGTGCACGTAATCTTCCGCCACGTTCGGCAACTCGAAGTTGACCACTTGCGGCAGCTTGTCGATGTCCAGACCACGGGCGGCGATGTCGGTCGCCACCAGCACCTTGACACTACCATCCTTGAAGCCGGCCAGCGCACGGGTACGGGCACCCTGGCTCTTGTTGCCGTGGATGGCGGCGGCGCTGACGCCGTTCTTGTCGAGGGTTTCGGCAACGCGGTTGGCCATGTGCTTGGTACGGGTGAACACCAGTACCTGCTGCCAATTGTTGCTGGTGACCAGATGGCTCAGCAGCGCAATCTTGTTGGCCTTGTCGCACGGATGCACCAGCTGCTCGATACGCTCGGCAGTGCTGTTGCGAGGGGCGACTTCGATCACCGCCGGGTTATCCAGCAGACCGGTGGCCAGTTCGCGGATCTCGTCGGCGAAGGTGGCGGAGAAGAGCAGGTTCTGGCGCTTCTTCGGCATCAGGGCCAGGATACGGCGGATGTCGCGGATAAAACCCATGTCGAGCATGCGATCCGCTTCGTCCAGTACCAGGATTTCCACCTCGTCGAACTTGACGGCGTTCTGGTTGTAAAGATCCATCAGGCGGCCAGGACAGGCCACCAGCACGTCCAGACCACGGCGAGTCGCCATCATCTGCGGATTGATGCTGACGCCGCCGAAGACGACGTGGCTGCGCATCGGCAGGTGTTTGCCGTAGTTACGCACGCTCTCGCCCACCTGGGCGGCCAGCTCGCGAGTCGGGGTCAGCACCAGCGCACGAATGCGGTTCGGAGAAACCTTGCGCTTGCTCTCCATCAGACGTTGCAGCATCGGCAGGGTAAAGCCTGCGGTCTTGCCGGTCCCTGTTTGGGCCGCCGCCATCAGATCGCGGCCAGCCAGAACGGCGGGGATCGCTTGCTGCTGAATGGGAGACGGGGTGTCGTAGCCTTGTTCGGCAACGGCACGCAACAAGGGTTCGGCCAGACCGAGGGAAGTAAAACTCATAATTACCTGCTAGAGATAGGGGCGCCGGGAATTTGTGGTGGGGCTCCTCTGCTGAGCCGATGCCATCTCACAAGATCTGGGCCTATTGAGAAAACAACGATTTCCCCGGGGAGCAGAGCAAAGGGGAAAGAATAGAGGCGCAGTCTAACGGAGTTGCCCGGGATAAACGAGAAAAATGTGATGCTCCTCCCAGCACGAACAGAAAATCCCCCTCCTGCCCCCCGAATAATCCCGTTGATTGATGCAGCACGCACCACACTATTAACTGGCAACACAATATCAGCCCTCGCAGGCATGGCTCGCAGGGCAAAAGCACGGAATAAAAGAACACAATAACGAGGTTTAGCTATGACCACGCCATATCGTCCCCGCGGCAGCTGGCAGGCAAGGATTGGCCTGCTGCTTCTGCTGCTAAGCCCTGCACTGCAGGCCAGTCAGACCCTGACCGTGGCCTGGAGTCACTGGCCCCCCTTCAGCCAAATCAACAACCGGGGTGAGCTGGATGGGCTGGATGTCAGCCTGACCCGCCAGATCCTTACCCAGGCGGGCTTTGCCCCCAAGTTTCGCGAGCTTCCCTGGGCGCGGGCACTGCATCTGGTAGAACACGATCAGCTGGATGTGGCGATGGCCGCCCTCCCTCTGCCGGAGCGCCAGAGCTATGCCCGCTTCTCGACCCCCTACCGCCAGAGTGCCTATGTGCTGCTGAGCAATGACCCTATCCCCGGCCATCAGGATCGCTGGGCGCAGCTCGATAATCTGCCCGCGTTGTGCAACGAGAAAGGGCTCAAGATAGGCAAGTTGCGCGGCACCCGCCCCATGCATCAGATGGATAGCTGCCCGGCACTTAAAATGGCGACCGAATACAACGCCGATGAGCGGATGATCGATCTGCTGCTGGCTCGCCGCCTCGATGGCATCATCATGGAGTGGCAATATGCCCGCTACCGGCTGGCCCAACTGGGGGCCGAAGAGTTTATCAGCTGCCAGCTGTTGCTACACCACCAGCCGGTCAGTCTGATGTTTGCCAAAAACAGCGTGAGCGAAGAACAGATCCTCAAAGTCAACGAGGCCATTCATGCCTTGCCCAAACCCCACAACAAGTTCTCGCCCCCCAGGTGTCGCCTCAATGCCGATCCGGGCGCCGCGGATCTGCTGACCCGCACTCTCCGCAAGCATTGACGGGATAAGCCGCTACCTGAAATAGCAAAGGCGACCCGAAGGTCGCCTTTTTGGTATTGTCGAACTTGTTCCCCAAACAGGGTGCGATCAGTCGATGGGCAGCAAGAGCGATCAACGCAGCTGTGGGGTATGAGTCAACACCCCCTGATTCTGGGCACGATGGCGCAGCAGGTGATCCATCAACACCAGCGCCAGCATGGCTTCGGCGATGGGCACGGCGCGAATGCCGACACAGGGATCGTGACGCCCCTTGGTGATCATCTCGATTGCCTCACCTTCGGTATTGATGGTCTTGCCCGGCACAGTGATGCTGGAAGTCGGTTTGAGCGCCATGCTCACCACAATATCCTGACCCGACGAGATGCCGCCCAGAATGCCACCCGCATGGTTGCTGGCAAAGCCCGCCGGGGTCATCTCGTCGCGATGCTCGGAGCCTTTTTGCTCCACCACCGCAAAGCCATCACCGATCTCCACCCCTTTCACCGCATTGATGCCCATCATGGCATGGGCAATGTCGGCGTCGAGACGATCAAACACCGGCTCACCCAGGCCCACCGGCACATTGCGCGCAATGACCTGCACCTTGGCACCGATACTGTTGCCCTCTTTTTTCAGGTCGCGCATATATTGATCGAGCGCTTCCAGCTTGCCCGCATCGGGGAAGAAGAAGGGATTCTGCTCAATCTGCGCCGCGTCAAAGCCTTCCGCCTTGATGGGGCCGAGCTGGGAGAGAAAACCGGTGATCTCGATGCCATGTACCTGTTTCAGGTACTTCTTGGCAATCGCCCCCGCCGCCACTCGCATCGCGGTCTCGCGGGCAGATGAGCGACCACCGCCACGATAGTCCCGCTGACCATACTTCTGGTGGTAGGTGTAGTCAGCATGACCCGGCCGGAACAGATCCTTGATATCGGAGTAATCCTTGGAGCGCTGATCGGTATTCTCGATGAGCAGCCCGATGGAGGTGCCGGTGGTCTTGCCCTCGAACACCCCGGAGAGGATCTTCACCTCGTCCGGCTCGCGGCGCGGCGTGGTGTAGCGGGAAGTGCCGGGCTTGCGCCGATCCAGATCCCCCTGCAGATCCGCTTCGCTGATCTCCAGCCCAGGCGGGCAACCATCGACCACGGCGCCCAGCGCCAGGCCGTGGCTCTCGCCAAAGGTGGTGACCCGAAAGAGTTGACCAAAACTGTTCCCTGCCATGCGCGCTCCTGCTTAGTTCTTGTAGATGGCGAAATGATCCTGATACTGCACCAGCTCGTCACGGGTCATCACAAAGACGCCGTGGCCGCCGTTTTCGAATTCAACCCAGGTAAAGGGGATCTCGGGGAACTGGGCTTCCAGATGGATCATGCTGTTGCCCACTTCGACCACCAGCACGCCGTTATCCTTGAGGAAATCTGCCGCATGGGCCAGCAAACGCTTGGTCAGCTTGAGACCATCGGAGCCGGACGCCAGCGCCAGCTCGGGTTCGTGACGGAACTCGTCCGGCAGATCCGACATATCTTCGGAGTCCACATAGGGCGGGTTGGAGACGATGAGATCGTACTTGTCGCCCGCTGGCAGATCGCGGAACAGATCGGAGCGGATCGGAATGACCTGCTGCTCCAGCCCGTGATCGTTGATGTTGCGCTCGGCCACGTTCAGCGCATCGATGCTGATGTCGATGGCATCCACTTCCGCTTCCAGGAACTCGTGGGCCATGATGATGGCGATGCAACCGGAGCCAGTGCACAGGTCCATGATCCGGGTCGGTTCATGTTTGAGGAAGGGTGCGAAACGGTTGGCCACCATCTCGGCAATAGGGGAACGGGGAATGAGCACCCGCTCGTCCACGTAGAACTCCCAACCGGCATACCAGGCCTTGTTGGTCAGGTAGGCGGCCGGTACCCGCTCCTGTACGCGGCGGATAATCAGTTCGGCGATACGGTGACGCTCGCTGCTGGTGAGACGGGAGTGGCGCATGGCCGGGTCTACATCCGGTGGCAGATGTAACGCGGGCAGTACCAGCTGCACAGCTTCATCCCAGGCGTTGTCGGTTCCATGACCGTAAAAAATCCCGGCGTCGTTGAAACGACTCATGGCCCAACGCAACATGTCCTGGATGGTGTGCATCTCGGCAACCACCTCATCGATAAATATCTTGTCCAAATCCACCTCCAAGTCGAGTAATATCCGGCCCGAGCCCCGTTTACGTTGCGGGCAAGACGCATACCTAATACATGAGCATCTGATGAAAAAAACGCCCTCACCGACAGACGAGGAAACCCTGCTGTTCCGCGATGCGATAAAAGGTACCCGGAAAATCAAGCAAGATACCATAAGGGCCGAGTTACGCCCGGTCAAGCAGAAACGCGAATTGCGCGAAACCCGCGAAAAGCTTGGGGTTGACCACTATTTCAGCGATGAGTATCAGCCCCATCTCGACGATGATGGGCCGACCCGTTACGTGCGGGAAGATGTGTCAAAATTTGAGCTGAAAAAGCTCAAGCGGGGCATTTATCCGCCGGAGATCTACCTGGATCTGCACGGCATGAACCAGCAGCAGGCAAAACAGGAGCTGGCGGCCCTGCTCACCCTCTGCCAGAAAGAGAACATTCACGTCGCCTCGGTGATGCACGGCATCGGCAAACATATTCTCAAACAGCGCATTCCCAGCTGGCTGGCCCAGCACCCCAATGTGCGCGCCTTCCATCAGGCCCCCCGCGAATGGGGCGGCGACAGCGCCATTTTGGTCTTGCTGGATATCGAAGAGTAGTTAGCCAAACGACCACACTATACTGAATATCAATATGTTATTCGCCGTGGAGGTCGCATGTTTACACAGGGTTCCCATGCCGACATAAAGTCATCTCTCGACGCCATCGGCGCTGCCGTGGCGGTGTTCAGCCTCGACAAGGATGATCACTTTGTGCTGGTCTCTGCCAACGATACTTTTGCCAAGGCGTTCGAGCTGGATGTCCTTGGCAGCATTGGCAAACAGCTGAGCGAGATGTTTCCCCGCTACATCACCAATACCATCGAGCCGCCAATGCACGAATGTGTGCGCATGCAGACCGGGCTCGAGAGCGAGCTGCCTATCGACAGCCTGTCGCGTACCAGTTGGTGGCGCTTTATTCTCTCCCCCATCATCCCCGAGCAGGCACGGATCAACCGGATCATCGTGACCGCCATCGACATCACCGCCAGGATGCAGCTGGAAGAGGCGCTCACCACCAGTCGCCGTCGCTTCGAAGCGGTGGTCAACTCCGCCTATGACGGCATCATCAGTGTCAGCAGCGAGTCACGCATCGAGCTTATCAACACCGCCGCCTGTGAGATGTTCGGCATCGACGAGAGTTATCTCGGCAAGCGGCTGGAAACCCTGCTTCCCCAGCGTTTTCGCGCCAATCACGAGACCTATTTCAAAGCCTTCAGCAGCTCCCCCATCAATTCGCGCCCGATGCATGCCCGCGCCTCGGTGATGGGTCTGCGCCGCGACGGCAGCGAATTTCCGCTGGAGGTGACCATCGCCAAGATCAATCTGGGCCCGACCACCGAGATGACCGCTATCTTGCGGGATATCTCGGAGCGAGCCCGACTGGTGGAGGAGTTGAAGGTCGCCGCCACCACGGATCCCCTGACCGGCATTGCCAACCGGCGCCGCTTCAACGAGCTGGTCAACGCCGAGATGCAGCGCTGCCAGCGTTTTGGCCATACCATGAGCCTGCTGCTGATCGATATCGACCACTTCAAGGAAGTCAACGACACCTTTGGCCATCAGCAGGGGGATCTGGCGATCCTGAGTCTGGTGAAACGGATCAGCAAACAGCTGCGGGAGGGGGCTCTTGAGATCTCCCTCACCATCAGTATCGGGATCAGCGCCAGCAAGGGCAGCCATGACACTGTAGAGAAGATGGTCAGACGGGCCGACACCGCCCTCTATCTGGCCAAAAAGCAGGGGCGCAACTGCTGCCGCAAAGAGGAGCCGGAACCGACCTGATGGCGCCCCCCTATCCTCTGGTGACACAGCTAACCTGTGCTAGCAGAGATAACCAACCACAACGTACACAAAAAGCAGCGCTACTCTCTTCGGTAGCGCTGCTTGTTTCATTCTGCTTTTGGGGCACTTTTCAATCACAACCATCAAGGGGACGGCTAAAGCGCAGTGGGCCGCCATCAGCCAGAGAGAGCCTCACTGACAGCATGCCGCCGTTGGGCAATTGCCACTCGAAGAAGTCATCAAATCCGGCAATCGTGACGGCGCGGATCACCTTGGCGACCACACCGTGCGCCACCAGCAATATCCGCTCCCCTTGCATGGTCGAAGCAAGTTCCGTGAGTCCCTGCGAGACCCGAGCAATCACCTCATCAATGGTTTCACCACCGGGTGGAGATTCAGCCCAGCGCCGGGTGATATTGCGCGCCCACAGCTCGGGATAGCGTGTTCTTGCCTCTACCTGTGTCAGCCCTTCAAACAGGCCGACATCCCGCTCACGAAAGGCAGGCACAAGCTCCACAGGCAATCCCAACTGACGAGACAAGATGGTAGCACTCTCCCTTGTTCGCTGCAGAGGGGATGCCAGCAGCCGATCGAACGGGGCCTGAGTAGCCGCTATCTCGTCAGCCAATCGGGCAATGTGCCTCTGGCCACTCTCATTAAGCCCGATATCCAGTGCACCCTGATACCGTCCTTCCGCATTGGCTTGCGTCTCGCCATGGCGGATAACTACCAGCTCCATGTCAACCTCCCTTGTTGGGGCTACCTTGGTTTTACTTCCCTTTACGATAACGGGGATGCTCGTCCTGGATCGACAACCAGGGCAGCTGGCTGTCAGTATGGATGTGATAGGTTGGCGCAATAGCCTCTGGATTATCGAGAGAGGCGATAGCCAACGTGAGATAGTCAGGGTACTGGGTGCTGCGATACGTGAGGGTGGAGCCACACTCGGCGCAAAATCCCCGTCGGATAAAATCTGAAGACGCATACTCGGTCGGTTTGCCGCATAACCACTGCACCTGTTCGGCGTGAAAGTCCATCCAGGCCCCGACCGGTGCCCCCGTGGTGCGCTGGCAATCCCGACAGTGACAAAAATCGGCCGCAAAAGGTGCAGTCAGCATCTCATAACGGATCGCCCCGCAATGACAACCCCCCTTCATCTCTCCCCCTCGTTGCAATTTTGCACAAGCCAAAGAGATTACCAATATAAACCTGCCGTTTACATCTATTTTCTCAAGGGAATAAGCGACAATGTACCGAGATAAAGCTGAGTGATATAGCAAGACCTCACCATTTCAGGTGATAAATGACAGTTTACCAATAGAGAAGATACTCCTCATATTCGCAATGAGATATTTCATTTATGGTGGAAAATGAATTCGCAAGTAACGCACTACGCTCATCATAAGACGCTAGTTTATGGGGGCTAACGAACCTGAATATAAACTTTATTCTTAACTTTGATTCAACACTATTTCATTTCAATTTTCAGATAGAAACTCACCTTATCAGTTAGAACATAAGCACCATTAAAAACACAAGATAATATTCAGTAATGCACTGTTGATAATTAACGAGGAGAAGGAGTTATCCGCCCTCTCCTCTTTGGGAGTGAAATTACGCCATCTTATTTGGCAGGAACTACAACCCAGGGGCCGCCTTTGGCGGGATCATCCCCCTGTGTCCACCATTTGGCCTGATAGACGGCTCCCTTGTAGCTCACCTTGCTGCCCGCGGTGTAGACCTTGGTCGCTTCCCATGCCGGGTTGCCACCGATGGGTGGTTCACTCGGATCGACCGGTGGTGGAGTCAGTTTGTCCACGATACGCACTTTCGGCCAGTTGGCGTGGGAGCCGTAGAAGTTGGTCACGCACTTCTCGTAATCACCCGGCACCAATGCAGAATAAGCGGTCTGGAAGCCCACCAGCTCGCACTCAAAGGAGTAACCGCCCGGGCGATCCGGATAGTACTTCCAGTTGCCATCCCAGTTGGTGTAGAGCACGTCGGTGGCGCCGTTAAGATTGAGACTGCCATAGGGAGTCTGCTGCCAGCAGGTGTTCTTCTCATCCGCCTTGATCGGGATCTGGTAGTGGTTGGCCAGCCCTTCCCAGTAGCGGATGCGATTGACAGGCTGCCCCTTGTCCTTGTTCTGTTCACCACACTCGATACCGCCGTTGATGACGTTGATGGTGGTACCGAAGCCATAGCCGATACCGGCGTCAGCTTCCCGTTTGGAGGGTACCCAGGTACGATCAATCACGTGTAGCATGGCCGGTTTCGGGGCCTGCGGGGTGAGGAAGAACCAGATGGCAGAAGCGAGGTTAAGCCAGGAGTCCGCCACCAGACCCGGGTTGTTGAGCAGCACGGAGGCATCGCCATCAAACATCGCCTCGGAGAAGGCGCCGTAGTTGAAGTGGTAAGAAAGCTGCTTGGCGCCGCGGCCGAAGTACCCCTGACCCGTGCTGCAAGGCCACTTCTTGTTCTGCCAGTCGTTCTGGCCACAGCCGGTGGTGTAGCCGGTCTGTCCCTCTGACCAGCCCATCTCCCGCACATGCACCAGCGCCTGTTGCCACTCCTCCAGCCCCAGCGGGTTATCGGAGACGTTCTCCTTGGCAATATGGCCACCGGTCTCCTGAGAGAAGTGGGCAAAGGCGGTCACGATGGATTTTTTACAGATCGCATCAGAATCACGCCCGTCAGTATACTCACCACAGAACGCAGGGAATTTACCGATGGCTCGCAAGAAGCGGACATAAGTATATTCCGGCGCTGCCATCTGGGTTAAATATTCCCATTCAGATTGGGGAAATACCCGTTCAACCCGTTTTACGTTGTCAGGATTGCTTGCCAGACCCGGTTCAATGGCATCAACGATTTTATTGGACCGGGTCGCCAATGCCTTGGCCCATATTGCATACATGGGATTAGCCGTCTTGGCTTTTTCCATGGCGGCCAGATCCGGGGCCGCAATCACATATCCTCCCGCATTTTGCGGGTCGGGTTGAATATTCATGGCTGCACTCATTGCGGCATAGCTTGGCAATGCGCAGGCGGCAGCGATCAGCCAGGCACAACGCTTGGGTTTGAACATGTTTATCGTCCTTGTTTGAATTAATGCGTTCCAAGAGTAGGTGTTTCAACAACTAAATTCACGATGAGAATTAAGAAATAAGCAGAATTTGTGAGCCATTTCACCTTGTGATATTCAGTACAGCTGAAACAAAGAAAAAGAACCCAAACGAAAACGTCATAGCGTGATCTTTCGCCCATTTTTAGAACAGTTGAGACGGCCGGGTGGCCTGCCATACGGTCATTGTTCGTGATGAAAAAAATGGCTGACATGCTCAACCTGTCAGCCATCATCAATGTTCAAGAAAAATGCTCAAAATAGCCGGATGTCAGGCATGCACGGCACGGATCAGGATATTGCGCGGGGTCATGGGTTTGGCACAGAATTCCCCCACTTCGACCCGATAGCCCTGCTCTTGCAAAAAGAGCGCGCGATCCAGCGCCAGCCAGATCTCGAGGGGACGGCGAAACAAATGACGCACCAGCTCCATGCGGGCGACATCACCAAAGCGGCGCTCCCCTAGTGCCAACCAGGCGAGGTAGTCGAGCCCGGCGGGCAGCACAATCCCTTTGCGCTCAGCAGCCCAAACGCAGAATGCCTCGAAGGTGCCGGTCAGCAGGCTCTTTTGCATATTGGGCACCGGCAGATACTCATCCACACCGCGCACCTGACGCTGCAGGCAGTCAAACCCGAGCCGCCACACCACTTCCTGCTCGCGCAGGCGGGCGATCCGCGCACCGCCAGTCACCGTCTCCTGTAGCGGCAACTTGAGATCCGCTTTGCTCAACACCAGCTCGCTGGCGTTGGCCGCGGCTGACAGCGGGCGATAGTGGCTTGTGCGGATCAGGTGGTAACAACAGGGAGAGATGGTCACTCCGCGGGCACCGCGCTCGGCCACCCGCTCCAGCAGATGGGTGTGCAGCTCGCCGCAGGCATGGAGTGCCATAGCGTGATGTTCGGGGGCGATCAGCGCCGCCGACTCGGGGGCAAAAGCATCGGCACAGGTAAAGGTCATATTGGCGCCATCCCGCTCGGCCAGCAGCCGACCTTCGTTACAAAGCTGCCCTTGCAACTCCAGACTGAGGATAGGAGCCTGTCGATGAAGTGACACCAGCCGCCCAAGATGTCCTTTGCCGGCACACCACTCCAGATAGGGACCCTGATGGGCAGGCAGACAGGCGGTGAACGACTCGATCTGGGCCTGCTTGCGCCCCGGCATATGCAGCGCCATCTCCTTGCTGCAGGTGATGGGCTCAGGGGTAAACGGGGCAAGCTGACTGAGTTGCTGCAGCTCGGCTCCCTCGGCAATCCAGGGGGCAAGCAGACTGCTGAGGGCATCCATATCCGCATCGAGCTCTGCCAACTGGACGAGCGTCAGCCCATTGAGCAACGCCGCCAGTTCGGGCGCCTCATCGGCAAAGGCCATGGTCAAATGATGATATGGCTGATATTGCCACCAGCGCCGGTAGCGGGTGAGCAGTCGATCCAGGTGTTGAAAACGTTGAGCCAGCACGAATGCCCCTGCCTTGCAGTCAAAAAGGAGGCTCATTCTAGCGATCCCGCTTCAAATTGCACTCTCAATACCAAACGATCAGCGCCGCGCAACAGCACAGCCAACCCTGTGAGCCAGGGCAGACCTGACAAAGTGCGGGGTTTTATGCTATATTCCGCCCCCTCTTTCACGCGCCCCGCCAACGCGGGTCGCTTTACACTAGCTATGGGACCAACAACATGACCATCAACGCCATTCTGCAAGCGCGCGCGGGCGCCAAGTGTGAACTGTGCAGCGCCGAGCAGGCGCTGACCGCCTTCGTGGTGCCTCACTCCCCCGCCAGCGACGATGATCACAGCGTTGCTATCTGTGACACCTGCCGTGGTCAGCTGGAACAACCGGATACCTTGGTGGTCAACCACTGGCGTTGCCTGAGCGACAGCATGTGGAGCCAGGTGCCTGCGGTGCAGGTGATGGCATGGCGCCAGCTGAAAACACTCTCCGGCAAGGGTGAAGTGTGGGCTCAGGATCTGCTGGACATGATGTACATGGAAGACGAAGCCAAGGCCTGGGCTGAAGCTGGTATTGCTGACGAAGATGACGACAGCGTACCGACCGTTGACTCCAACGGCGCCGTGCTGCAAGAGGGCGACTCCGTCACCCTGATCAAGGATCTGGACGTGAAAGGCGCCGGTTTCACCGCCAAGCGCGGCACCCTGGTCAAGGGCATCCGTCTGACCAACAACCCGCTCCATATCGAAGGCAAGGTCAACGGCGTGCAGATCGTACTGGTTGCTGCCTACCTGAAAAAGGCCTAAAGCCAAGGGCGATTGCTCTGCTCTCTGCTGCCAGAGCACAAGCACAAGCACAACGAAAAAGGATGGTGTCACGCCATCCTTTTTTTATGCCTGCTTGCCGCAAACAGCCAACCTGAACCCATAACAGGTCAGCCAAAGCAACAAGGCGCATCCGGATGGACGCGCCTTGTTTACATGGTCGATGCCGTTTTAACCGACAGCGGGAACGGTCACTCAGGAGGAGAGTTTGCCATCCAGCTCGGCAATCTTGGCCGACCAGTAGGCCGGGCCGGTTTCGTGGATGTTGTTGCCTTCGGAATCGACCGCAACAGTCACCGGCATATCTTCCACTTCAAACTCGTAGATCGCTTCCATGCCGAGATCGGCAAAAGCTACCACACGCGCCTTCTTGATAGCCTTGGCCACCAGATAGGCGGCGCCGCCGACGGCCATCAGATAGACGGCCTTGTGCTGCTTGATGCTCTCGACGGTTTTCGGACCACGCTCGGACTTGCCGATCATGCCGATAAGGCCAGTTTCACCCAGCATCATGTCGGTGAACTTGTCCATCCGGGTGGAGGTGGTAGGACCTGCCGGGCCGACCACTTCGTCGCGCACCGCATCGACCGGGCCAACGTAATAGATGAAGCGGTTGGTGAAATCGACCCCTTCAGGCAGCCCTTCGCCGCGGGCCAGCATGTCGGCGATACGCTTGTGGGCAGCATCGCGGCCGGTAAGGATCTTGCCTGACAGCAGTACGGTATCACCGCTCTTCCAGCTGGCCAGCTCGGCCTTGGTGATGCCATCGACGTTGACGCGGCGCACGTTGCCACCCGCTTCACGGGTGATCTCCGGCCAGTCACTCAGTTTCGGCGGAGTCAGTTCGGCAGGGCCTGAACCATCCAGCTCGAAGTGAACGTGGCGGGTCGCGGCGCAGTTGGGGATCATCACCACCGGCTTGGAGGCGGCATGAGTCGGCGCAGATTTCACCTTCACATCCAGCACGGTAGTAAGACCACCCAAACCCTGGGCACCGATCCCCAGCTTGTTGACCTTGTCGTAGAGCTCGACCCGCAGCTTCTCTTCGGTGGTTTGCGGGCCACGGGCGATCAGCTCCTGAATGTCGATGTGCTCCATCAAGGCCTCTTTGGCCAGCACCGCCGCTTTCTCGGCGGTACCGCCGATGCCGATGCCCAGCATGCCGGGTGGGCACCAGCCTGCGCCCATGGTCGGCACGGTTTTCAGCACCCACTCGACGATATCGTCAGAGGGGTTGAGCATCACCATCTTGGATTTGTTCTCGGAGCCGCCGCCTTTGGCCGCGATGCTCACTTCCACCTTGTTGCCGGGGATCATGTCGATATGCACCACAGCAGGGGCGTTGTCTTTGGTGTTTTTCCGACTGCCGGCCGGATCGGCCAGTACGGAGGCGCGCAGCGGGTTGTCAGGATTGGTGTAGGCACGACGGGTCCCTTCGTCCACCATCTCCTGCACTGTCATGTCGCTGTCCCACTGCACTTGCATGCCAATCTTGACGAAACAGGTCACGATGCCGGTGTCCTGGCAGAGCGGACGATGACCTTCGGCGGACATGCGGGAGTTGATCAAGATCTGGGCCAGCGCATCTTTGGCGGCCGGGTTGGCCTCGCGGTCATACGCCGCTTTGGCAGCCTGAACAAAATCCAACGGGTGGTAATAGGAGATGTACTGGAGGGCATCTGCGATAGAATCGATGAAATCCTGTTTTTTTATAATGCTCATATCATCCTCACTGGTCCTTGTCTCTGCCACGGAGCAGGGCAAGGGCTTCCATATGATGGGCCGTGCTGACGTGCTGGCTAAAAACTATCAACCAGCAAAAAACGAACGACACGGCAGTTTTTTCTTAAGTCACCGACACCTATGATACGCTTGCCCACCAGCACCGACTAGGGTTCGGGAACCAAACTGTTGCCTGTGTAACATAAAATGACGCCAACACTTCATATCCATCATCTAGACCATAGTGCTGAACTCCATCAGCTTTTTGCCCGCCTGCAACATCAGCCGTGGGCCATGTTGCTGGAATCGGCGGGACCACTCGGTGCCGATAACGGCTTTGATATCATCACTGCCGATCCGCTGGCGACCCTCAAAACCCGCGGCGAAGTGACCACTCTGCGTGTCGGGGCGAATATCAGCAAACACCACGAAGATCCCCTCGACCTGCTGGCTCATACCCAGCAACAGCTGCTGGGGGAGCTGGATTTGTGTGCCACTCACCTGCCCTTTATTGGCGGCGCCCTCGGCCTGTTTGGCTATGATCTGGGCCGCCGCTTTGAGCGACTGCCGGTGCAGGCCGCCGCCGATATCGCGGTGCCAGACATGGCGGTGGGCATCTACGACTGGGCGCTGCTGCGCAGTGTGGCGACCGGCGACTGGCAGCTGGTGCACTGGGGGGATAAAGCGGGCCTTGCCAACCGGCTGGCTTGGCTTGAACAGCAGCAGGCCAAACCGGCCCCCACTTTTGCCTTGCAGGGGTCGTGGCAGAGCAATATGAGCCGCGCCGAGTATGGCGAGAAGTTTGCCCGCATTCAGGAATATCTCGCCGCGGGGGATTGCTACCAGATCAACCTGACCCAGCGTTTCAGCGCCCCCTATCAGGGGGATGAGTGGCAGGCCTACTGCCTGCTGGCCACCGCCAACAAGGCACCCTTCTCAGCCTTTATCCGCCTGCCGGAGAGCGCGCTGCTGAGCCTCTCCCCCGAGCGGTTCCTGCTGCTCGATGGTCGCCATATCGAAACCAAACCCATCAAAGGCACTCGCCCTCGCCACCCTGATCCGGCGACCGATCGGCAAGTCGCTCGGGAGCTGGCGCAAGCCGACAAGGACAGATCAGAGAATCTGATGATCGTTGATCTACTGCGCAACGACATCGGTCGGGTCAGCCGGCCGGGCTCGGTCAGCGTGCCTCATCTCTTTGCGGTGGAGTCGTTTCCGGCGGTACATCATCTGGTCTCCACCATCCACGGTGAGCTCGATGCACGCTGGCAAGGGGTCGATCTGCTGCGCGCCTGTTTCCCGGGTGGCTCCATCACCGGCGCCCCCAAGATCCGCGCCATGGAGATCATCGAAGAGCTGGAGCCCCAGCGCCGCAATGCCTATTGCGGCAGCATCGGCTATCTCAGCCAGCATGGCCGGATGGATACCAGCATCTGCATTCGCACTTTGATCGCCGAAGCGGGTCGTCTGCACTGCTGGGCCGGTGGCGGCATCATCGCCGACTCCGACGCCGACAGCGAATATCAGGAGACCTATGACAAGGTCGCCCGCATCCTGCCGCCGCTGTCGGCGCTGTAACCCTCCCCACTGTCAGGCCAACGCACAGGAGAGCTCCCCGCCATGGATCGCCACGAACTGTTGACCCGCTTCCAGTTGCAGCAACCCGCCCCGGCCCATCGCCTCGCCATCGGCGGGCTCAGTCCGGCTGCGGTGTTGATCCCGGTGGTGATGCGCGATGAGGGGCTCAGCGTGTTATTGACCCGGCGCAGCCCCCGGCTGCGTCATCATGGGGGGCAGATCAGCTTCCCCGGCGGGCGACAGGATCCCGGCGACGAAAACCTCATTGCCACAGCGCTGCGGGAAACCGAAGAGGAGCTCGGCATTCCGGCCCAACTGATTGAAGTGATCGGCACCCTCAACCCGCTCAATACGGTGTCACGATTCGAGGTACTGCCGGTGCTGGGGCTGCTCGATGGCAACTATCCCCTCATCCTGAGTCCGGATGAGGTGGATCACGCCTTTGAAGTGCCGCTGACCCATCTGCTGGATCGACGCAACCACATCCCCCTGACCCTTTCCAGAGGGGGGAAAGCGCACACCATCTACTGGATCCCCTGGCAACAGCACTTTATCTGGGGGGCTACCGCCAGCATGATCAACCAGCTAGCCCAGCATCTCGCAAAATAACAATTTACCTACATTTGACTGAGCGAGATTTAATCATTAACACTAAAATAACGTGCCAATTGATAAACAATAATTGAATTTTTCTTGTTTTGATCACATTTCCATAAGAAAGTGCGGTTTTTCGTGCCGTAAAGATGAATTTGATCAACATTTTTGATTAGAAAAACCGTATCCTTGCGCCGACTTAATAAGAACCACACATTCGGGGTGAGATAGATGTCAAACACAGTCACTGGCACGCAGGGAGTTGCGGCGTCAACAGAGCAAGGGATCTGCTCTACTCAAACCACTCGTTGGGAAAAACGCGACTCTACCTGGGTCATCAGTCTGTTCGGGACCGCGGTTGGCGCGGGGATCCTGTTCCTGCCGATCAACGCGGGTATGGGCGGTTTCTGGCCGCTGGTCGTCATGGCGCTGCTGGTAGGTCCCATGACCTATCTGGCACACCGTGGTCTGGCCCGCTTCGTCCTTTCCTCCAAAAAGCCAAACGCAGACATCACCGAAGTGGTGGAAGAACACTTTGGCGTGGGTGCCGGTAAATTAATCACCCTGCTCTACTTCTTCGCCATCTACCCCATCGTGCTGATCTACGGCGTAGGCATCACCAACACCGTCGAAAGCTTCATGGTCAACCAGCTGCAGATGAGTGCCCCGCCGCGCTGGATCCTCTCCATCGTGCTGATCATGGGCATGATGTCGGTGATGCTGGCCGGTGAAAAGCTGATGCTGAAAGTGACCGAGCTGCTGGTTTATCCGCTGATCGCCATTCTGGCCGGTATCTCTTTGTACCTCATTCCGGACTGGACCGGTGCCGCGCTGGAGCAAGTACCCTCTGCCAAGGATTTCGCCACTACCCTGTGGCTGACCATCCCGGTACTGGTCTTCTCCTTCAACCACAGCCCGGCCATCTCCAGCTTCTCCCTGGCCCAGCGCCGCGACCACGGTGATCAGGCTGTCGAGAAAGCCGATGCCATCCTCAAGCGTACCGCCATGGTGCTGCTGGGCTTCGTGATGTTCTTCGTCTTCTCTTGCGTCATGAGCCTGACACCGGCCCAGCTGGCAGAAGCCAAGGCCCAGAACATCGCCGTGCTCTCCTATCTGGCGAACCAGCATGCCAGCCCCATCATCTCCTACTTCGGTCCGTTGGTTGCGTTCGTGGCCATCGTCTCCTCCTTCTTCGGCCACTATCTGGGTGCCCGTGAAGGTCTGAAAGGGATGATCGTGCAGAACATGCGCAAGTCCGGCAAAGAGCCGAACGCCAAGAAAGTCGAGATGTTCATCATCGCCTTCTTCATCCTGACCCTGTGGGGCACTGCCATTGCCAACCCCTCCATCCTGGGCATGATTGAATCCTTGGGCGGCCCGATCATCGCTACCATCCTGTTCATCATGCCGATGTACGCCATCAAGCGCGTACCGGCCATGGCGAAATATCAGGGTCATATCAGCAACGTATTTGTCGCTGTGATGGGGATGATCGCCATCTCCGCCATCCTCTATCAGCTGGTCGGTTAATCCCCTACCTGCCGCTGATAGCAAAAAGCCAGCCGAACACTCGGCTGGCTTTTTTATCTCTGCTGTGCCACCGCGATTCCCCTGCTCTCTCCTTATTACTCCCCCCACCTTGTTGGATATCTGTATGCTCACCAGCACCATGGCAGGCCCGCAGATCAATATCGCCAACACGTTTACTCCTCCTCACCAAACCATGATGGCGTGTCTGATAGGACGGGTTGGGTTCATCTGCCGCAGCCAGCCATCTTCGTTCTTCTATGATGCTGTGATGCTGTGATGCTGTGATGCTGTGATGCTGTGATGCTGTGATTGTCCTGAAGATCTGGGGTAAGCCATAGCAATCGGCTCTTGGCAGAGCAGACAAAGGTGTGTGACGCACAACAGCGGGAGTAAGCACAACTCGAAGGGATAAAGATAAGGCAGTGCCCTGGAGAAGGGCGACAGAATGTCTGGCACATCAGCCAATGAGATTGCTCAAAGAGGAAAAGAGAGCAAAGCCGACAATAAAAAGCGCCCTCCGAAGAGGGCGCAAGTGTGTTGCGAAACTGACCGTTGCGAGATCAGGCTTCGCGGCTCGGTACCGGAGCCACATCCTGCAGGGTTTCATCTTCGGCCATGCAAGCTGCGGCGGTGAACAGCACGTCGGTGGAGCTGTTCAGCGCTGTCTCGGCAGAATCCTGCAGCACACCGATGATAAAGCCGACGGCTACCACCTGCATGGCGATGTCATTGCTGATGCCAAACAGGCTGCACGCCAGCGGGATCAGCAGCAAGGAGCCGCCCGCCACACCGGACGCGCCACAGGCACTGATGGTGGCGACCACGGAGAGCAGAATGGCCGTTGCCATGTCCACTTCCATCCCCAGGGTATGTACCGCCGCCATGGCGAGCACAGTGATGGTGATGGCCGCACCCGCCATATTGATGGTGGCACCCAGCGGGATGGAGACAGCGTAGGTATCTTTGGGCAGGCGCAGTTTTTCACACAGCGCCATGTTGACCGGAATGTTGGCGGCAGAGCTGCGGGTAAAGAAGGCTGTCACGCCGCTCTCTTTGAGGCAAGTCAGCACCAGCGGATAGGGGTTGCGCTTGATCTTCCAGAAGACGATCAGCGGGTTGACCACAAAGGCGATAAACAGCATGCAGCCGATCAGCACCACCAGCAGTTGGGCATAGCCAAACAGGGCGTCAAAGCCTGTCTCTGCCAGAGTGGAGGCAACCAGACCCAGGATCCCGAGCGGGGCACAGCGGATCACCGCTTTCACGATGGCGGAGACACCGTGAGACAGGTCAGTGATCAGCGCCTTGGTGCTCTCGTTGGCATGGCGCATGGCGATACCCAGACCGATGGCCCACGCCAGGATCCCGATATAGTTGGCATCCATCAACGCCTTGACCGGGTTGGTCACCACGTTGAACAACAGGGTCTGCAGCACCTCGGTGATCCCGCCTGGCGGGGTGATCTCGGCAGTATTGGCCACCAGATGGAGGTTGGAGGGGAACAGGAAGCTGGCAATCACCGCGACCACGGCCGCAGAGAAGGTACCAAACAGGTAGAGCGCCAGCAGCGGGCGAATATTGGTCTTCTGACCCTGCTTGTGACCAATGATGGCCGCCATCACCAGTACGAATACCAGCAGCGGGGCTACTGCTTTCAGTGCGCCAACAAACAGACTGCCGAGCAGACCTGCCGTTTTCGCCCACTCGGGCGCAAACAGAGCCAGCAAGATACCGAATACCAGACCAACCAGGATCTGGCTGACCAGACTGGTGCTATTGACCAGCCGAAGGAGGGGGTGTTGTTGTGTCATCAAAAAAGTCCCTAAGCACCGTAGTGCATGAATCATGAGTCCTGTCTGCAACCACTCATCGGGAGACCCCTGTCGCCCGAAGTGGTGTCTGTGGCCAGCCTTCTGTCGGGCCGATCCGCCAGTCACCGGATTGCATGACGGAATATCCCATTCGCCATCTTTTTTTTCCAGAGACTCACCAAAAAATATCCCGTTTCCATCACAAAAAACCGCAACAAAACCTTAACCACAGCGCAACCATCCATTTTTGTACGTTTTATCGACACTCTCTGCCCTCACCCTCACGACCATTCCTGTGCCACCCGTGACCGGTGTCGCTGTGCTATCATCCCCCATTTGCCGCGGAGCCTTGTCATGATCCCATCCCTGCTCAACCAATATTTTGGTTTCTCCGCACTCAGGCCTGGTCAGGAAGCGGTGATCAGCTGGGTGCTGGCAGGTCAGAGTGCCGCCGCCATCTTTCCCACCGGCTCCGGCAAGTCCCTCTGTTATCAACTGCCTGCCCTCGCCCTGCCTCACCTGACTCTGGTTATCTCGCCGCTGCTGGCGCTGATGCACGATCAACTCGCCTTCCTCAAAAGCAAGGGAATAAGCGCCGCTACCCTCGACTCAAGCCAGAGCCCGGAGGAGAGTCGACGAGTGATGCAGCAGGCGCTGGATGGACAGCTCAAGATCCTGATGATTTCGGTAGAGCGACTCAAGAACGAGCGTTTTCGCCGTTTTATCCAGCAAGTGCCGCTCTCGCTGCTGGTCGTCGATGAGGCGCACTGTATTTCGGAGTGGGGCCACAACTTTCGCCCCGACTACCTCAAGCTGCCGAGCTATCGCCATGATCTGAAGATCCCGCAGGTGCTGCTGCTCACCGCCACCGCCACACCGGCGGTTATTCAGGATATGCAGACCAAATTCGGCATAGCGCCGGAGGGGGTCGTGGTCACAGGTTTCTACCGCCCCAATCTTGATCTGGCGGTCATTCCCCTGTCGCCCGACGCGCGGGATAGCTGGCTCGCACAGGAGCTGGCCAACGCTCCGGCGGCCCCCACCATCGTCTACGTCACCTTGCAACACACCGCCGAAGCCTGCGCCGAGCAACTCATTAGAGAAGGGATCATCGCCCGCGCCTATCATGCCGGGCTCGACTCGGCGCTGCGCAGCCAGATCCAGCACGACTTCATGGCGGGCAAGGTGGATTGCATCGTCGCCACCATCGCCTTTGGCATGGGGATCGACAAAGCGGATATCCGGCGGGTCATTCACTACGATCTGCCCAAATCTATCGAGAACTACAGCCAGGAGATTGGCCGCGCCGGACGGGATGGCCAACCATCGCGCTGTATCGTGCTGGCCAACCAGAGCCAGCTGCCGGTGTTGGAGAACTTCGTCTACGGCGATACGCCGGATTTGAGTGCCATCCTCCAGCTCCTTGCCATCATCAAGCAGAGCGGGAACGAGTGGGAATTCACCCTGCTGCGCCTATCCAACGACACCAATATCCGCCAGTTGCCCCTTAAAACCCTGCTGGTCTATCTGGAGATGGCGGGCATCATCACCCCGGCCTACAGCTACTACGCAGATTACCGCTTCAAGTTTGTGCTGGATAAAGGCGAGATAGTGAGCCGCTTCAATCCGGAACGCCGCCAGTTTCTGGAGCAGCTGTTCGCCTGTGCCCCGCAAGCCCGCAGCTGGTGCACCATGGACTTTGACGCCCTCTGGCAGGGCTATCAGGGAGAGCGACAGCGGGCCGTTGCGGCGCTCGACTACCTGCAGCAGCAAGGCTGGATCGAGCTTGAAAGCAAACAGATGACCGAGGTCTACCGGATCAACCGTCAGGGGTGGGACAACGAGCAGGAAGCAAAAGCCCTACACGCCCTGTTCCTGCAAAAAGAGCAGAGCGAGCTGGCCAGACTGCAAGCCATGCTCGACTTTTTCACCTCAAGTGAGTGCCTGAGCCACCGCCTCGCCCGCTATTTTGCCGATGAGGTGGCGCCGGTTCATTGTGGCCACTGTTCGGTTTGTCGCGGCGAGGTGGCGCATCTCCCGCCCCTGCCCTCACTGACCATGCCAAACGAGGCGGGGATCCGCGCCTGGTGCGATCCGCTGATTGCCAAGACAGGTTCCGTGGATGCACGTGTTCTGGCCCGTTTCCTGTGCGGTATCGCCACACCGTTGACCAGCCGGGTCAAAGCCAAATCGCTGGCGGGCGCAGGCCAGTTGGCCGCCCACCCGTTTGCCCGCGTCCTCGCGGCCGTGCAACAAGCCTACCCTTGCTAGATGAGTGCTGGCGGCGTCAATAGCCACCAGCAGAAACAAGCGTTTACAGCCACAGAAAAAGAAGACCCTCGCGGTTGCGAGGGTCAAGCCAACGGAAACGTGCTTAAACAGAGCTTGGTGAGGCAACAGTCAACTCTCTTGCTAAAGCATCTTGCTGCTCACACCTCGCCAATCTAGGGCACTCAAAATGTAGCGTCAATGTAAAAATTAGAGCCAAAACTCCAAACAAAGTGATTTACGTTGACGTTCACGTAATGACATTCTTATCCATAACCCCGCCAACCCGCAGCCCCATTGCCTTTCGTCAAACCCCTTAATCTTTTCGCAATAAGTTCCCTCTTTCCCATAAACATTTATTTTTTATGTCTTTGACATTTACCTCACTATCGTGGCAAAAATAATTTAACAGTCAGTAACATAGCGGTGTTGTTGACTGACCCTCCCCGCACAAGGATCGGGCAGGTTTCTTCAGAATTTAACCTATCAACCGTGATGGATTACTGGAGTCTGTTGACTAGGCTTTAAAAGCGCACAACACAAAAGCAGTCATCCACTTTTTTCAGGGTAAGCGACTATAACGAGGGCAAAGTTATGGGCATATTCGAGCATTACCAACAGCGATATGAAAAAGCGAGAGAAGAGGAATATACCATCCAGGAGTTCCTGGATATGTGTAAGCAGGACAAAGCCTGCTACGCCTCCGCAGCCGAACGTCTGCTGACCGCCATCGGTGAGCCGGAGATGGTAGACACCTCAGCCAACCCCAGACTGAGCCGACTCTTCTCCAACCGCGTCGTGGCACGCTATCCCGCCTTCAAGGATTTCTACGGGATGGAAGAGGCCATCGAACAGATCGTCTCCTACCTCAAACACTCCGCCCAAGGGCTGGAGGAGAAGAAACAGATCCTCTATCTGCTGGGCCCCGTTGGCGGCGGTAAATCCTCGCTGGCAGAGAAACTCAAATCCCTGATGCAGAAGGTGCCCATCTATCGCATCAAGGGCTCACCGGTCAACGATCACCCCTTCTGCCTGTTCGATATCGAAGAGGATGGGGAGATCCTGGAAAAAGAGTACGGCATCCCGCGCCGTTACCTGCGTCCCATCATGTCCCCCTGGGTGGCCAAACGCCTGCACGAGTTTGGCGGCGACATCACCAAGTTCAAGGTGGAGAAGGTCAACCCCTCCATCCTCGATCAGATTGCCATCGCCAAAACGGAACCGGGCGATGACAACAACCAGGATATCTCCTCACTGGTCGGCAAGGTCGACATCCGCATGCTGGAGCACTTCGCCCAGGATGACGCCGATGCTTACTCCTACTCAGGTGCGCTGTGTAAAGCGAATCAGGGGGTTATGGAGTTTGTGGAGATGTTCAAGGCCCCCATCAAGGTGCTGCACCCGCTGCTGACAGCAACCCAGGAGGGTAACTACAACGGTACCGAAGGGCTCTCCGCCCTCCCCTTTGACGGCATTCTACTGGCCCACTCCAACGAATCCGAATGGCAGCAGTTCCGTAACAACAAGAACAACGAGGCCTTCCTCGACCGCGTTTACATCGTCAAGGTCCCTTACTGCCTGCGCGTCTCCGAAGAGGTGAAGATCTACGAGAAACTGCTGATCAACAGCGAGCTGACCGAGGCCAAATGCGCTCCGGGCACCCTCGAGCTGCTGGGCCAGTTCTCTGTGTTGTCACGGCTGAAAGAGCCGGAAAACTCCAGCATCTACTCCAAGATGCGGGTCTATGATGGCGAGAGCCTGAAAGACACCGATCCCAAGGCGAAGAGCTATCAGGAGTATCGCGACTACGCCGGTGTGGACGAGGGGATGAATGGTCTCTCAACCCGCTTCGCGTTCAAGATCCTCTCCCGCGTCTTCAACTTCGACCACGCTGAAGTGGCCGCCAATCCGGTACACCTCTTCTATGTACTGGAGCAGCAGATCGAGCGCGAGCAGTTCCCGCAAGAGCTGCACGATCGCTACCTTGAGTTCATCAAGGGTTATCTAACTCCGCGTTATGTGGAGTTCATCGGCAAGGAGATCCAGACTGCCTATCTCGAGTCCTACTCCGAGTACGGTCAGAACATCTTCGATCGCTACGTCACCTACGCCGACTTCTGGATCCAGGATCAGGAGTACCGTGACCCCGAAACCGGCCAACTGTTTGACAGAGCGTCCCTCAACAGCGAGCTGGAGAAGATTGAAAAACCCGCCGGGATCAGCAACCCGAAAGATTTCCGCAACGAAATCGTCAACTTCGTGCTGCGTGCCCGGGCCAACAATGCAGGCCGTAACCCCAACTGGACCAGTTACGAGAAGCTGCGCACCGTGATCGAGAAGAAGATGTTCTCCAACACGGAAGAGCTGCTGCCGGTTATCTCCTTCAACAGCAAAACCTCGGCCGAGGAGCAGAAGAAGCACGATAACTTTGTCGAACGGATGATGGAGAAAGGCTACACCCGCAAACAGGTGCGACTGCTCTCCGAATGGTATCTCAGGGTACGCAAGTCATCCTGACCCTGACTGTTCAAGGGGGAGTTATGGCGCATTTTATCGACCGCAGGCTCAACGGCAAAAACAAAAGCGCTGTCAATCGGCAGCGCTTCATCCGCCGCTACAAGAAGCAGATAAAACAAGCGGTCTCGGATGCTGTCTCCAAGCGCAGCATTCAGGACGTAGACAAAGGCGAGAGCATCAGCATCCCGACCAAGGATATCGGCGAGCCCCATTTTCATCAGGGGCACGGTGGTAAACGGGAGATGGTGCATCCCGGCAATGACCAGTTTGTCACCGGCGACAAGATTGACCGCCCCAAAGGAGGGGGCGGTGGACAGGGTTCCGGCGAGGGACAGGCATCCAATCAGGGGGAAGGAGCCGATGATTTCGTGTTCCAGATTTCCAAGGATGAGTATCTCGATCTGTTGTTTGAAGATCTGGAGCTGCCCAGGCTGCAGAAAACCCAGCTTAATCAGCTGATGGAAGTCAAAACCTACCGCGCTGGCTACACCTCCAACGGGGTGCCCGCCAACATCAACGTGGTCCGTTCCCTGCAAAATTCGCTGGCACGTCGCATGGCGCTGCAAGCAGGCAAGAAACGCCAACTGCACGAACTGGAAGATCGGCTGGCCCTGCTGGCCTCCGAGCCCAACGAGCACTTTGCCGAAATAGCCCTGCTCGAGAAGGAGATCAGGGAGCTGAAACGGCGGATCGATGCGGTGCCGTTTATTGACACCTTCGATCTCAAGTTCAACAACTTCGTCAAACGGCCCGTCCCCTCCAGCCAGGCGGTGATGTTCTGTCTGATGGACGTCTCGGGCTCCATGGATCAGGCCACCAAGGAGATGGCCAAGCGTTTCTATATCCTGCTCTATCTGTTCCTGAGCCGGACCTACAAGAACGTCGAAGTGGTCTATATCCGCCACCACACTCAGGCCAAGGAGGTGGACGAGCACGAGTTCTTCTACTCCCAGGAGACTGGCGGCACCATCGTCTCCAGCGCCCTCAAGATGATGAACGACATCATCAACGAGCGTTACCCCGCCAACCAGTGGAACATCTATGCGGCGCAGGCGTCGGATGGTGACAACTGGGCTGATGACTCACCGCAATGCAGGGAGATCTTGGCGCGGGACATCATGCCAAGGGTGAGGTACTACTCCTACATCGAGATCACCACCCGTGCCCACCAGACCCTGTGGCACGAATATGAGTCGGTAGCCAGCCAGTTCCCCCACTTTGCAATGGAGCACATTCGCAAGGTCGAGGATATCTATCCGGTGTTCCGCGAGCTGTTCAAGAAACAAGCGGCGTGAGGAGGTCACATGATCGAAACAGAAAAACGTGTAGCGCCACTGGATGACGGACCAGACTGGAACTTCGATCTGCTGGAGACCTATCACCAGGAGATCGCCCGGGTCGCCCGTTTCTACAAGCTGGACACCTACCCCAACCAGATCGAGGTGATCACCGCCGAACAGATGATGGATGCCTACTCCAGCGTCGGCATGCCCATCGGCTATCAACACTGGTCGTTCGGCAAGCGCTTTATCCATACCGAGCGCAACTACAAGCGCGGCCAGATGGGGCTGGCCTACGAGATCGTCATCAACTCGGATCCCTGCATCGCCTACCTGATGGAGGAGAACACCATGCCGATGCAGGCGCTGGTGATGGCACACGCCTGCTACGGCCACAACTCCTTCTTCAAAAACAACTACCTGTTCAAGGCCTGGACCGATGCCTCCTCCATCATCGACTACCTGCTGTTCGCCAAGAACTACATCACCCAGTGTGAAGAGAAGCATGGCATCGAGGCAGTGGAACAGCTGCTCGACTCCTGCCATGCCCTGATGAACTTCGGGGTGGATCGCTACAAGCGTCCCCAGAAGATCTCGATGGCCGAGGAGAAGCGGCGTCAGAAGGCGCGGGAAGATTATCTGCAGACTCAGGTCAACGAGCTGTGGCGAACCCTGCCCAAGCAGCATAAAGCCGCGGGGGTGGAGGACAGGCGCTACCCCGCCGAACCCCAGGAGAACATTCTCTACTTCATCGAGAAGAATGCCCCCTTGCTGGAGCCCTGGCAGCGGGAAGTGGTGCGCATAGTGCGCAAGATAAGCCAGTATTTCTATCCGCAAAAGCAGACCCAGGTGATGAACGAGGGGTGGGCCACCTTCTGGCACTACACCATCCTCAATCACCTCTATGACGAGGGCAAGCTGAGCGATCGCTTCATGATGGAGGTGCTGCACAGCCACACCAATGTGGTCTATCAACCGGCTTACAACAGTCGCTACTACTCGGGGATCAACCCTTATGCGCTGGGGTTTGCCATGTTTACCGACCTGCGCCGCATCTGCGAGAACCCGACCGAGGAAGATAGATATTGGTTCCCCGACTATGCCGGTAGCAACTGGGTCGAAACCCTCCACTTTGCCATGCAAAACTTCAAGGACGAGAGCTTTATCAGCCAGTTCTTAAGCCCGAAAGTGATGCGGGATATGAAGCTGTTCGCCATTGATGATGACGATCTGAAGAACTATCTGAAGGTCTCAGCCATCCACAATGACGAGGGGTACCGTCAGGTGCGCAATACCCTGTCGGCCCAATACAACCTCAGCAATCTGGAACCCAATATTCAGGTCTACAACGTTGCCGTGAAGGGGGATCGCTCCCTTACCCTGCGCTATGTGCCCCACAACCGCATCCCCCTTGGCGACTCACGCCATGAGGTGCTCAAACACCTGCATCAGCTGTGGGGGTTTGATGTAGTGCTGGAGCAGGACAACGGTGAACTGCCACCCGATATTATCGGCCGCTGCCCGGAGCGCAAACCGGGGATCTGACCCATGCCCCTAGATCTCTACGGCCCACTTCGGTGGGCCGTTTTTTATCAGCGTTTACCTCTGCCTGCATCATCGCAGCACAACCGGAACAAACCACAACATAGAAAGAGGCCCGCATGGGGTGCGGGCCTCTTTGTCTTGCGGTCAATCTGCAGCGGTTATCAGTAGAAGGTCTGCTGCTCTGCGGCCATTGCCTTGAGGCGGGCACAGGGGGCAAACCGGTCGCCGTGGCGCTTCTGGTAATACTCCAGACGGCCAACCAGATGATCGATCCCGAGCGTGTCCATATAACGGAACGGGCCGCCAAGGAAAGGCGGGAAACCGATGCCGAAGATGGCGCCGATATCGCCATCACGAGCCGAGGCCACCACACCGCTATCCAGCGCCATCGCCGCTTCGTTGAGCATCAGCAGCACGCAGCGCTCGGCGATCTCCTGATGGGCCAGCTTGGCAGAAGGCTTGATGCCGAGCACGCCATAGACGCTCTCGTCCACCGTCTTCTTGCCCTCTTTGCCAGTCAGCTTGTTGCGCGGTGCCGCCTTGCCATAGAGGTAGAAGCCCTTGCCGTTCTTGCGTCCCTTGCGATCATTTTGCAGCAGTTTGTCGAACGCCTTGGGCGCCTGGAACTGCTCGCCGCCCAGCTCTTTCTCAAGGATGGGGGAGATCTTGGCGCCCACATCGATCCCCACCTCGTCCAGCAAGGTGATGGGGCCAACCGGGAAGCCAAAGTCCAGCAACGCGCTATCCAGCACCTCCACCGGCTCCCCTTCCAGCACCAGTCGCGCCGCCTCATTCATGTAGGGCGCCAGGATGCGGTTGACGTAGAAACCGGCTTCGTCCTTCACCACGATGGGCGTTTTGCCCTGGGCACGGGCAAAAGCCAGAGTGGTGGCGACCGTCTCGGCACTGGTACCAGCGTGGGGGATGATCTCCGCCAGCGGCATCTTGTCTACCGGGCTGAAGTAGTGCAGCCCCACGACTCGCTCTGGGTGCGCCGCCTCTGCCGCAATCTGGTTAATGGGCAGGGAGGAGGTGTTGGAGGCAAATACTGTGTGCTCACCGCACTCACGCTCCACGTCCTTCACCATCTGGTGTTTGAGATTGAGATCTTCAAACACCGCCTCCACCACCATGTCCACTCGGTGAAAACCGGAGTAGTCGAGGGTGCCGGTCAGCAGGCTCATCTGCTTTTCCAATTCGCTGCGCAAGATGTGACGGCGCTTGAGCTTCTTGGCCAGAATGTCATAGCTGTAGCGCATGGCATTGCCGATCCCGGCGCTTGCCACATCCTTGATCCGCACCGGCACGCCCGCCTTGGTAGCGGTGACGAACGCAATGCCGCCCCCCATCAGACCACCGCCCAGCACGGCGGCATGGGCCACCTTGCGCGGCTCGGCTCCCTGATAGGTGACCTCTTTCTTCATCTCGGTGGTGGCAAAGAAGATGGAACGCAGGGCGGCAGACTCAGCAGTCATCACCAGCTCGCCAAAGTGGCGGGATTCAGCGGCCAGACCTGCCTTCATTCCCTCCTCCACGCCGATGCGCACAACATCCAGGATCCGCTCCGGCGCCGGGTAGTTGCCACGGGTCTTGGCTTTCACCCCCTTGCTGGCCTGATCGAACAACACCTTGCGGCCCAGCTTGTTGGTCTCCAGCACCTTGCCCTGCAGATCCCGTTTCAACTGATGGCGCGGTTTGCCCTTCTTGGCCAGCTTGATGGCAGCATCCAGCAAGATTGACGGCGGCACCACATCGTCCACCAGCCCCAATTTCTTGGCTTGTTTAGCACGAACCTGCTTGCCGGTCAGCATCAGATCCAGCGCCTTGGCCACCCCGATAAGGCGCGGCAGACGCTGGGTACCGCCAGAGCCCGGCAGCAGACCGAGCTGAACTTCCGGCAATCCCAGCACAGATTTTCCATGATCGGTCACCACCCGACCATGGCAGGCCAGCGCCAGCTCCAGCCCACCACCGAGGCAGGGGCCGTGAATGGCGGCGATCACCGGAATGGTCAGCCCCTCGATCTCGGCAAAGATCTCCTGCCCTTCTCGTGACAGGGTCTCGGCATCCTTGGCACTGGTGCAGGCGGCCAGCATGGTAATGTCAGCGCCGGCGATGAAGGAGTCCTTCTTGCCGGAGGTGATCACCAGCCCGATCAAATCCTTGTTGCGTTTTACCTCGTCCAGTACAGAGCGGATCTCCTCGACAAAGGCGGCCTTGAGGGTATTCATGCTCTCGCCCGGCACATCCATGGTGAGGATGCCGATGCCATCTTTGCGAACATCCAGGGAAAAAGTCTTAGCGCTCATCATTCAACCTCCAACACCATAGCCACGCCCAATCCACCCGCCGCACAGGCGGTGTTGAGCCCCAGTCCCCCGCCGCGACGACGCAGCTCGTGCAGGGTCTGGGTGATCATCCGCGCACCAGTCGCGGCAAAGGGGTGGCCATAGGCCAGCGAACCGCCGAGGACGTTGAACTTCTCCATGTCCACCTCGCCGATGGCCTGATCGCGGCCCAGCTTGTCGCGGGCAAAATCGGCACTGGCAAACATCTTGAGGTTGGCCAGCGTCTGGGCGGCAAAGGCTTCGTGCATGTCGATCAGGGTGAGATCACCGAGCGTGATGCCGGCTCTGTCCAGCGCCAGCGGCGTGGCATAGGAGGGGCCCATCAGCATGTCCTGCCACACATCAATGGCCGAGAAGGCGAAGCTGCGGATATAACCCAACGGTTCGAGTCCCAGCTCTTTCGCACGACCTTCCCGCATCAGCAACACGGCCGCGGCTCCATCGGTCAGCGGCGTGGCGTTGGCTGCAGTGACTGTGCCATGAACCCGGTCAAACACCGGTTTGAGCTTGGCGTAGCTCGCGAGATCCGAGCTTTCACGGATATTGTTGTCCCGCTCGAGCGGCGACTTGTAGGGCGGCACATGGGCGGTAAACACCTCGCCGCTGAGCTTGCCATCAGCCCAAGCCTGCGCGGCCAGAGTGTGGGAGCGATGAGCCAGCGCATCTTGCGCCTCGCGGCTGATCTGGTGGCTCTTGGCCATCTGCTCAGCGGTCTGCCCCATGGAGAGGCCAGTAGAGTATTCCGCCACGGCAGGTGGCACCGGCAGCAGATCCTTGACCCTCAATGTCCGCAGAATATTGAAGCGCTGCTGCAGATTGCGCGCCTTGTTGAGATCCACCAGGGCGCGGGCCAGCTTCTTGCTCACCCCGATGGGCAGCACGGAAGAGGAGTCAGCGCCGCCGGCGATGGCGATGTCTACGGTACCGGCCATGATGGATTCGGTGACGTTGGCCACCGCCTGAAAACTGGTGGCGCAAGCGCGGGAGACGCTATAGGCATCGGTATTGACGCTCATGCCGGTACCGAGCACGATCTCGCGAGCAATGTTGGGGGCTTCCGGCATCTGAACCACCTGACCAAACACCAGCTGGTCGATAAGCTTGGGATCGAGATCGGTACGGGCAAGCATCTCGCTCACCACCAGTTTGCCGAGATCGACTGCAGGCACGCCATGAAAGGCGGTGGCCTGCTTGGCAAAGGGGGTACGCAGCCCCGCCACGACGGCAATCCGTTCGCCCTGGCGAGTCGTCAGTTTCAATGGCTGTTTCATCCTGGCTCCTTGGTTTAAAAGGCAGAGGTCTGACCTCATTGCGCCACATCTTAACAATCCAATCACAAGTTTCATACAGCTGATTGAAACTAAATTAAGCGCGGCAAGGCCCCTTTGCTCGCCCTTGGGAAGCAACTGGAGTATAAAAAGATCAACTTCCATAAAAACAACGGGTTTATCACATGGCAGCGGCCGAGTTCAGAGCACTTAGGGACTATCTTGGCAGTCAGATCCTGGGGCAGGAGGAGCTAATAGAAGGGCTCCTGATTGCCCTGTTATGTGAAGGACATGTGTTAATCGAAGGGGCCCCCGGGCTGGCCAAAACCCGCGCCGTCAAGGCGCTCGCCGGCGCCGTCGAGGGACGCTTTGCCCGTATCCAGTTCACTCCCGATCTGCTTCCTGCCGATCTCACCGGCAGCGAGGTGTTTCACCCGCAGGATGCCAGTTTTGTATTCCAACCCGGCCCCCTCTTCAACCATCTGGTGCTGGCAGACGAGATCAACCGGGCGCCAGCCAAGGTACAATCAGCGCTGCTGGAAGCCATGGCTGAACACCAGATCACCGTAGGCAAAAAGAGCTGGCGACTGCCGCCTCTCTTTATGGTGGCCGCCACCCAGAACCCCATCGAGCAGGAGGGAACCTATCCCCTGCCGGAGGCGCAGCTCGACCGTTTCTTGCTCAAGCTGATAGTCGATTATCCGAGCCCGGCCATGGAGCTCGCCATCTTGCAGCTCAACGCCAGCGGCGAACTGCTTGGTGCGGCGCCGGTGACCCTGAGTCAGACCAGCTTGCAGCGTGCCCGCAGCGAAGTGCTGGCGGTGACCATGCAAAGCCGACTGGAGCACTATCTGGTGGAGCTGGTCTGCGCCACTCGCCCGGGCAGCGGCCTATGCCCTGCCCTCGAGCCATTGATTGCCGTGGGGGCCAGCCCTCGGGCTACGCTGGGGCTGGCTCGCTCTGCCCGCGCCCGTGCCTGGCTTGCCGGACGTGACTATGTGCTGCCGGAAGATATCCAGCTGCAAGCCTATCCGGTGCTGCGCCACCGCCTTATACCCAGCTATCAGGCACTGGCCGACAATCTGGATAACGATATCCTGATCGCTCAACTGCTGGATCAGGTGCCATGTCCCTAACGCCGGATCTCCATCCCGATATCGTCCTGTCGCTGCCACGGCTGCTCAGTATCCGGCTCTGGGCCAAGGCCAAGAAGCCACCTCACGCAGGCAGAAGCAGCAGCGAACGCGGCAAACCGGGCCGCTCTCCCGGACTCACGTTTCGGGAGCTGCGCGCCTATCAGGCTGGTGACGAGGTACGCCATATCGACTGGCGAGTGACGGCACGCCTCGGTCGTCCCTATACCCGCCTCTATAGCGAGGAGCTGGATCAGGCGCACTGGCTGCTACTCGATCTCTCTCCCGCCATGTATTTCGGCTCCACGCTGCAACTCAAGGCACGCCTGGGATGTGAGCTTGCGGCAGCCCTGATCTGGCAAGGGGAGAAGCAGCACAACACCCTGATCTGCCACGGACTGCACCCCTATCACCAGAGCCAGCGCGGCAGCGTGCTGCCCCTGCTCGAATCCCTCTGCCATCACTATCAGCAAGGGCTGGCGCGCCGGGCACTTTCTCACTCGCTGGCCGACACCTTGTCCGGCGTGAAGTTGCCTCACGGAGCCAAGCTGACGATCATTACCGATCACAGACCCTGCGAATCGGCACTCTGTCAGCAGTTGCAACTGCTCTCGCGGTGCCACGATATTCACTATTGGCAGATCCGCGACCCCCTCGAGGCCGCCCTTCCCTTTGACGGCCAGCTGCCAGTGGCTATTGATCGGCCAGGGCAGCACTATCAGGGCTGGCTGGATGGATGCCATGCCGGTTTCTCCCGCCGCTACCGGCAAGCCGCCGAGCAGCAGCTGGCCCACGGCAAACAGTTGCTGTTGCCATTGGTGCAGCGCCTCTATCTGCTCGATAACAGCCAGACGCTGCAACAGCAGTGGCAGGAGGGGTTATGTCATCAGGGATGATTTCGCCCGCAGAACTCGACAGCGCCAGTCCAGCCTCCGACGCCATCACTCCACCGCTGGCTGCCCTGATGCGAGACATCCACCCGGGGCCGGATCTGATTGAACAGAGTCTTGACCCCAGAGTGCTGGCGCTATTGTGGCTGTTGATCACAGGGTTATTGCTGCTGCTGATCGTCCTGATTGCCCGCAGGGTGATACGTTACCGCCGCTGGTGTCGCCAGCTGGATGGAGATCCGGCGCTGCTGGTGGCACGCATACAGGAGGCCCTGCGTCATGAAGCACTGCAACGCTGGCCCGAGGCGCGCCAGTTGCAGGGAGAGCCGTGGCTCGCCTTCGTCGATCGTCACGGGGGCAGCGATTTTAAGCAGTTCGCCCCTCACTGGAGCAGTTGGCTCTATGGCAGCCAGAACCCGAGCAGCGAGCAGAGCGAACAGCTTCAGCAACATTATCGCCGTTGGGGTCAAACCCTCTTCTTCCAGCTCGCCCCCCGCTCGAGGCGTAAAACCGCGCGGAGGCATCCATGATCCTGGCCTGGCCCTGGTTTGCGCTGGCGCTGGTGCTCCCCTTGCTGGTGCGCTTCGGCTTGCCGCCCCTGCGCCGCGGCTATCTGGCTCACCCCGGGTTTGCGCTGCTGCGTCCTCAGGCCGGATTACCGCTCTGGCGCGCCATGCTGCTCTGGTGCGCCCTTATCCTCGCCCTCTGCCGCCCCCAGTGGTGGGGAGAGCCGGTTATTCAATATGAAGGGAGTCGGGATCTGCTGCTGGCGGTGGATCTGTCAGACAGCATGCGCACCCCTGATATGCTCGATAACGGCGAGCAGCAAGCACGGCTAACGGCGGTGCGCCAGCAGATCAAGACGCTGATCGCCAAACGGGCCGGAGACAGGGTGGGCCTCATTGTCTTTGCCGATCACGCCTACCTGCTCTCTCCCCTCACTCAGGAGATCCCGGCGCTGTTGACCTTGAGCGACGAGCTCGATTTTGATCTTGTCGGCCGAACCACCGCCCTTGGCGAAGCCATCCAGCTGGCACGTCAGCATGGAGATCCGGGTCGCCCCACCGCCCTGCTGCTGGTCACAGATGGCCGCAATACCGCAGGCAATGCCGACCCGCTGCAGGAGGCAAAACTCGCCGCAACGCAGGGAATACGGATCTACACGCTGGGGGTCGGGGCCGATCCCGATACCTTTATCCAACCCTACGATGAGGTGGGCAGCGGTCAGGCCGATCCCAGCAGCGAGCTGGACGAGCCGCTCCTGAAAGAGCTGGCCCAGACAGGCCAGGGTCGTTACTTTCGGGCACGTACCCAAAGCGATCTCGATGCCATCAACGCGACCCTCAATACCCTTGAACCTGCCCCCATGCCGATTGCCAAGTACCAGCCGGTGATCGAGCTCTACCCCTGGCCATTGGCACTGCTTTGTGGCTTGCTGCTTCTGCCATCAGGGCACGGCAGACTGGAGTTTCGCATGGTGCGTAACTGGCTGGCACGAGGCGCGCGCAGATGGAGCTGATCTTGCTCCGCCCTCTGTGGCTGATCGCACTCATCCCCTGGCTCTGGCAAGGGTGGCACCGTCGTCGCCAGCCCCCGCTGCTCGCACCTGCGATGCAGGCTTATCTGCTGCCAGCATCCCGCCCTCAACGTCCCTGGCTCTGGCTGGCAACCCTGCCCGTCATTTTGGCCCTGAGTGGACCGGCACTGCGCGGTGAGCTGCAACAACAGCCTGCAGCACCGCTCGATATCTGGCTACTGGACTTGTCACGCTCGATGACCGCCACCGATCTCAAACCGGATCGGGCAACCCGGGTCAGATGGCAATTACAGCAGCTGCTGAGCCGCGCCAAGGGCGAGCGCATTGCTCTGATCCTCTACGCAGGCGACGCCTACTTCGTCATGCCGCCAACCCGGGATCATCAGGCCCTTTCGCTGTTACTGCCCGACTTGCGCCCCGATATAATGCCGTTGCAGGGCAGCAACTCGGCGCGGGCGGTGGAACTTGCCATGAAGCAGCTGGCCCCTGGAGAACAAGCGCGTCTGCTGCTGATCACCGACGACCTCACCCAGAATCAGATGACCCAAATCGCTGCTCTGTGGCCCTGCCAGCAACGCCTTCTCTGCCGCGACACCCAGTCGGCACGCCTCGATATTCTGCTCGCCAGCAGCGGTCAACCGGCCCCCATGCCCGCTATTCCGGCCAATGAGTTGGGGTTTGCCGCCCGCATGCCCGCGCAGTTGCCCGCCCCCGATAGTCAGGCCATTGCCGCTCTGGCCAACCGTCTCGGCGGTGAGCTGCAGTGGCTTGGCAGCGACGTCCCCCGCTTTGCTCCCCTGCCCACCACGACCTCGGCCCTCACCCCGGCGCCACTGGATCTTGGCCCCTGGCTGCTGATCCCCTTGTTACCACTGGCCTTGCTGGCCAGAGTCGGCGCCCGGTTGATGATGGCGCTGATGGTGGGAGCTCAGCTGCTTGCGCCACAAGATCTGCAAGCAACAGAGAGGGGGGATCTGCAAGCGATGCAGGCTTATCAAGAGGGGGATTTTCAGCGGGCAGCCCGCACCTTCAACGATCCAGTCTGGCGCGGCAACGCCTGGTATCGAGCTGGTGCCTACCGGCCAGCCATCGCAGCCTATCAGGAAGCAGAGAGTGCCACCGCCCACTACAACCGCGGCAATGCCCTGCTGCAACTGGGGGAGTTTGCCGCAGCCAAAGAGGCCTATCTGGCCGCTCTGGCACTGGAGCCCGGCCATGAAGATGCGCTCTATAACCTCTCTCTGTTGCAAGGCGGTGCGGCCGCCGCTCCCGATACCAGCACCAGCAAGCAACCCAAGCCATCGGCTGAACAGCAGGCAGCAGCAATGCCCCTGCCCCCCTCTCCCCCGGTGTTGCTGCTGGAGCAGCGACTGCGCAAAGAGGCACTACGCCGGGATCTGATCAAGGTGGAGGAGCCCTGGTGACACGGGCAGGATGGGGGTTGTTGCTCGCACTCGCGAGTCCACTTTGCTGGGCCTTGCCCCCCCGGGCAGAGCTGCTGCCGGGGGCTGACCCCAGCGATTGGCTGCTGATCATCGAAGCGGATGGCGAGCGCCAGAGCAGCGAGCTGGAGATCTCCCCCCTACTGCGCCAGTTTGTAGTGGGCAGAGTGACCATGAGCCGGGTCACCACCCCGGTACAACAACTGACTCGCTGGCAGATCCCGCTGCACCAGAGCGACTCACCCGCTAATACAAAGGTGGTGATTGCCCCGCTCAAGCTGGGAAATGAGTTCACTCCCTCGCTCACCCTGCCATTGAGAGAGGTGAAAACAGCGGCGCTGCCGCAACCCGCAGCACCCTCGCCCCTCGAGATGCAGGCTAGCCTTGATCATCAGGGCCCGCTCTATCCCGGCCAGCCGGTGATCTACCGGCTGACACTATGGCTGCCCACCAGTATGCAAAACCCGGCCCTGAGCGAACTCAGCTCTGCTAACTTCACCATCCGTCGCCTCGGTAGCGACGAGTGGATCGCCCCCGTTCAGGCTGGTCTACCCGGCCGGCTCACCCGCAGCTGGCTTATTCAGGCAAAAGCGCCGGGACTCTGGTACCTCGACTCGCCCCGCTTGCAGGGGCAGCTCACGCAGCAAGGGGGAAAAGCGCAAAAACTCTCGGCCCGTGCGGCACCTCTCGAGGTGAGGGTCGACAAGGCACCCGCCACGCCAGTGGCCACCCGCCTGACCCTGAGTCAACGGCTCGAACCGACCACCATGGGGGAAGTGGGTGAACCGCTGATCCGTATCCTCACCCTGGCCATGGAGAATGGTGACAGCAGCCAGATCCAGCTTTCCCCCCTGATGGCCCATCAACTGCCAAGCGGCATACAGGCACATCACGATGGCGAGCAACAGCAGGAGCGTTACCGCGATGGCAAGTTGCTGTTTGAGCGACAGTGGCGCCAGACTCTGGTCGCGGAGCAGAGCGGCGACTATCAGCTGCCCCCCATTGATCTGCCCTGGTTTAATACCCAAAGCGGCCGGATTGAGCAAGCCAGCCTGCCTGCCATCACGCTGACGTTTCAGGCAACGACAAATCGGCAACCTGATCAGCAGACATCGCAGGTGGCACTGCGAGAGAGCCTTTGGTGGGTCGTGCTGGCCATAACGCTGCGTGCACTATGGCGCAACGTGCCACGCTGGCGCGCCTTCTATCAACTGCAACGTGCCCTTGCCCAACACCAGCCGGATGCCAGTCGCAAGGCACTGATCCGATGGGCGACCTTGCGCTGGCAGGTCTCCTATTATCAATTAGGCCAGTTGTCCGACGCTGGGCATAATCGGCTCGGCAACGCGCTCGCCGCACTCGAGCGAGCCTGTTTTGCACGACCCTCTTCTGGCCCGCCCATCGAGTGGTGCGCTCTGGCGCGTACCCTCAGGGCTGATGAAACGGACGGTATTGCGTACCTGATTTACCTGCTGGCGCACGGGAGTTCCCGCTCCCGCCGCCACGCCCCCTGACAAGGATTGCCCAATGGCACTGCTGTTTTTTAGAAAAAAACGTGCTCAGCAGCATATTGGTGGAAATGATCCGGCCACTTCGCCGGTCTCTGATCCCATGGCTGACAAACAAACCAAATTTGAAGCACTGGTTCATGCGCTGCATGGCGATCTCTACCGGTATGCCTACTGGCTGACCCGGGATCCCAACGTGGCGGAAGATCTGGTGCAAGAGACCTTCCTGCGTGCCTGGAAGGCTATCGACACCCTGCAGGATGACAAGGCGGCCAAAGGGTGGCTGATCACCATCCTCAGACGGGAGAACGCCCGCCGCTTTGAACGCAAACAGCTGGAGCTGGTGGATCTCGACGATCACCCTCAACCCCAGCACGATGCGCTGCACAGCGAGCAGGAGATGGAGAACGAGTGGTTGCACCGTCACATCGCCCGGTTGCCCGAGGAGTACCAGGAGCCACTGCTGCTGCAAGTCGTGGGAGGATTCAGTGGCGAGGAGATTGCCGAGATGCTCGGCCTCAACAAGAACACCGTCATGACCCGCCTGTTTCGCGCCCGCAACCAGATCAAGGAGGCGATGGAGCAGAAGAACCAAGCAAGAGGACACGGACATGGATGAACTCGAATTTCGCCGCAACGCCATGATCCAGCCCAACGATCAACAACCGGACTTTCTCAAAACCGCTGAAGCAAGCCAGGCTAATCGGAACTATCTCGACGAGATGAAACAGTTCGACAGAACTCTCAAGCATGCCATGCAGGTTGAGGTTCCCGCCGGACTGGCCGAGCGGATCCTGCTCAGGCAAGCCATGCTGCAAGACAGTGATGCGCCAGATGATATGCCGCCATCCCGACCCCTTAGCACGGCGCCAGTCAAGCTCCGGACATCGACATCCTGGCGCCAGATCGCCCTGGCTGCATCGGTCGCCTTCCTGCTGGGAATGAGCACCCGCTGGATCACGCTGCCAGAAACGGCTCCTGCGGCCCTCTCCCTCGCACAGGTAGCGATGGCTCATGTCTATGGCGAAGAACCCTTTATTGAAGGTGTCGATGAGCAGGTCAATCTCCATAACATCAATGCCAAGATGGAGAAGTATGGCGCCACCTTAAGCGGGATGGATGGGCTCAAGGTGACCTATGTCAATCACTGCTCGTTTTATCAGGGACCAGCCTTGCACATGGTGATCCAGGGAAAGATGGGGCCAGTCACCCTCTTTTTAGTGCCCAAACATGTGCCATTAACCCTGCAACAGGCCACCTTTGAAGATGGCACCCTCAAAGGGGAGATTGTCCAGCTCAAAGGCGCCAATATGGTACTGATTGGCGAGATGAAAGAGCCACTTGCCCCCGTTGCCAACGCCCTGCAGTCACGTCTGCAGTGGGACATTTAACATCGCTGGTTAACAACCTCAGATCCATCCTCAATAGCAGGCGGCGGTCACGAGCCGCTGCCTGTTCCCCCCCTGATTACTCCCCTTTGTCACTCATTTGCCTCAAGATTTCGAAAAATTGACAAAATTATTTTTGTGACGGAGATCGGCAATCCAGGTCAATAATCCATCTTTAGACCCTGAAAATGATGAATTAAACAGCAAGTTAAAACAAATGATTAACACATCGATCACTTTTATGTATTCTGCTGTCACTGGTCTGATTTCTTACCTCCTACCAGATCCATAGAATCACGCCAGAATTGATTGGGAAGAAGCTGAAATAAAAACGGATTTTGTCGAGGTTTGCATTGAACGTGCAGCCAATATCGGCAAAAAAATCTGCCTACAAGAGAGAACACCATGACGACAACTATTTTCAAGAAGAGCCTGATTGCCGCCACCATCGCGCTGGCCACCGGTCAAGTCCATGCTGCGGCATTCCAGTTGAACGAGCACTCGGCCTCCGGTCTGGGTCGCGCCTATGCCGGTGAAGCAGCTATTGCCGACAACGCCTCCGTTCTGGCCCGTAACCCTGCGGCCATGACCACCTTCGACAAGATGGCAGTTTCTGTCTCCGGCACCTACATCAAACCGGATGTCGATGTGGATGGTGCTGTTTACGCTGGCGCGAACAAAATGGCGCCAGCCAGCGAAAGTGGCATTGCTCCGGCAGCCTTCGTTCCCGCCTCCTACTTTATTCAGCCGCTGAATGACCAGTGGGCTTGGGGTATTGGCATCTTCTCCAACTACGGTCTCTCCACCGAATACTCCAAAACCTTCCCGGCTGGTGCCGGTGCTGGCGATACCGAGTTGATGACCTTCAATATCAACCCGAACATTGCCTATCGTGTCAACGAACACTTCAGTGTCGGTGCCGGTATCAACGCCGTTTACGGTGCCGCCGAACTCAACCGCTATGCCGGTCTGCTGGGCCCACTGAACCCACCTAGCCAAGGTGGCCCGCTGCCGACAGATACTCGTCTGGCTCACCTTAAAGGCGACACCTGGGGCTTTGGCTGGAACGTTGGTACCCTGTATGAAGTCAATGAAAACCATCGCTTCGCACTGACCTACCGTTCACAAGTCGATATGAGCTTTGACGGTGATTTCCAAGGCGCAAGCTCACTGAATCGCACCGTGGATGGCAACCTGAAGCTGGATCTGCCTGCACAAGCCGAGTTCGCTGGTTACCATCGCCTGAGCCCGCAGTTTGCTGTTCATTACTCTGTAAACTGGACTGACTGGAGCGCCTTCCAGGAGCTGAAAGCAACCAGCAGCCAATGTGCTGGCGGCGTATGTCTGCAAAAAGATGAGAAGTTCAAAGATTCTACTCGCTACTCCATCGGCGGTACCTGGTATATCAACCCAGCATGGGAAGCTCGCATGGGCTTTGCCTACGACAACACCCCGATCGAAGCTGACTACCGCAGCCTGAGCATTCCCGACTCAGACCGTATCTGGTACAGCGCCGGTGCCACCTACCATATCAACACCGATATGAGCGTTGACTTTGGTATGGCTTATCTGGACGGTAAAGAAGTTGACGTCAACGAAGGTCTACGTAGCCACTCCGACAGCCTGCGTTGGAAAGGAACTTCCCACGGCAACGCCTTCCTGGCCTCTGCCCAGTTCAACATGAAGTTCTGATTATTGATAGAATTGAAAGAGCGCCGTCAGGCGCTCTTTTTTATCCGCAAAAGCCAGCTCAGCGTACACATGTAGCACACACCTGTTTGTTTTTCTTTTTTAATCAAGCTATTAGAGTGCATCATCCCAGCATTTAATCTTGTTTTATCCAGATACTGGCCATTACCGTTGCCTTACTGGTCATACCATATAAAATCCTGCCTCCATTCATATGACCGATTGAACCTTCGGGTAACAGCAAGGATTTTGCCATGCATCCCATCATCAAACCGTCCGCCATCGCCCTGCTGGTGATCGCGGGTCAGACTCATGCCGCCGGGTTCCAGCTGGCTGAACAGTCCGCTACAGGCATGGGACGCGCCTTTGCCGGTGAGGCCGCCATCGCGGATAACGCCAGTGTGCTCTCCCGCAATGCAGCAGCCATGACCCGCTTCGATCAGATGGCGCTCTCTGGCGGAGTCATCTATGTCAGTCCTGACGTCAATATTGAAGGTAACACCCGCTTGCCGACCAAAGCCGGTATCGTCACCTCCGACGCCAGTGCACACGATATTGCCGCCGCGGCCTGGGTTCCCAGCGCCTATCTGATCATTCCACTCAACGAGCAGTGGCGACTCGGCTTCTCGGCAACCTCTTACTACGGCCTTGGCGTCAAGATGCCGGATAACTACAGCGCGGGACACTTTGGCAATGTCTCCGATATCAAGACCATGGATCTGGGTACCTCACTCGCCTATCGCATCAATGAGATGTGGTCAATTGGTGCCGGGATCTCTGCTATTCAGGGCGAAGGCGAAGTCGGTGGCACCTTCCCTTCTCGCAACCTGATCGCAAAACATTTGCAAGGGGATGGCTGGGCATGGGGCTGGAATGTCGGCACCTTGCTGGAGTTGTCCGAACAAACCCGAATTGGCCTCTCCTACCGTCACGATGTCACTTTGACCCTCTCGGGAGATGCTATCGTGGGCCGACCCAATGCAGATGGCTCCGTTACCGAAATCAGAGATACCGGCAGTCTGGATCTGCCGTTGCCAGCGACGGCAGAGTTGGCGGCATTCCATCAGCTGACTGACAAGCTGGCTATCCACGGCAGCCTGAACTGGACCAACTGGAGAAAATTCGTTCAGTTGGAAGCTGATCTCAACAATTTGCAGAACATGCACATCAAGGATGAGCACTGGGAAGATAGCTGGCGCTACGCCATCGGTATGACCTATCAGGTCACTCCCAAGTGGCAACTGCGCTCCGGTGTGGCCTATGACGCCAGCCCTGTGCCAGCCGATCGTCGTACCATTTCCATCCCGGATGCCGATCGGCTCTGGTACAGCCTGGGAATGGGGTATCAGTTCACGCCCAACCTGACCGTGGATCTGGGGCTGACCCTGATCGATGGCAAAAAGGTGGATGTCACTGAAAAAATGGAGCTGCAACCGGGTAATCCGATGACGACCTCCACCTTCCAAGGCACTTCCGAAGGGGATGCCTGGCTGGCTGGTGCACAATTGAGCTATCTCTTCTAAATTCCTTCCCTGCAAAAAACGCTATGCCAATTATTGCCTTACTCAATAAGGTGAACACTGGCATAGTGTTCTGCAACACCATAAAATCAACCCAGTACCTTTACTGGAGCAAGGCATGTATTCCTACGTAGCAAGACAGCCGATCCTCGACAGAGACCTCAAAACTCATGCCTATGAGCTGCTCTTTCGCGATAGTCTGAATAATGTCTTCCCGAGCATCTCCTCCCAGCAGGCGACGTCACGCCTGGTGGTCGAACAGTTCCTCCAACAAAATATCGATCAGCTGTTGGGAGGCCGCCCCTGCTTTATCAATTTCCCCCACTCACTGCTGCTGGAGGGATTGGCAGAGTGCCTGCCGCCCGAAAAAGTGGTGATTGAGATCCTGGAAGATTCCCCACCGGATGATGCCCTGCTGGAAAAGGTGAAACAGTTGCACAAGCTGGGATATCAACTGGCACTCGATGACTTCACCATGTCGCCGGATTGGGAGCGCTTCCTCCCCTTTATCCACATCATCAAGTTTGATCTTCGTGCCACCCCCCTGATGCAGATCAAAGTGTTTATCCAGCGGCATCAGACGCTGGGGCTCACCTATCTGGCGGAAAAAGTAGAGGACAAGGCGGAGTTCGAGCGGGTCAAACAGCTGGGGATCCAGCTGTTCCAGGGCTTTTTCTTCAGCAGACCCGAGATGGTCAAGCAAGCCACCATGGAGCCGGCGCAAGTCGTGGTGATGCAGTTGCTCAACGTGGTCAACGAGGCAGAGCCTGATATCAACAAGATTGAGCAGCTACTCGGTCAGGATATCTCCCTCTCTCTCAAGCTGTTGCGCTATGTCAACCATCTCAAAGGTCACACCAACCCTATTTCGTCATTTCGCCAGGCTGCCATCTATCTGGGCAACACCCAGCTAAAGCGCTTTGTCTCGCTGGTAGCCGCGACCAGCGCCGGCAAGGGCAAGAGCGCCGAGCTCTACCAGATGTCGATGATCCGTGCCCGCTTCTGTGAACTGCTGGCCCATGCCCACGCTCCGAGCCAGCAGGCACAACAAGCCTTTATCACCGGTCTCTTCTCCCTGCTGGATGTACTGATGGAGCAGCCGATGGACAAGCTGCTCGGCACTATCCCTCTTATCGACGATATTCGGCTGGCGCTGCTGGAGCGCAAAGGCAATCTGGGTTTCTACCTCGCGTTTTGTGAAGATTACGAGAGCGCCAACTGGTCACGGGTAACGGCCAGAACAGCCCGCCTGGGGCTGAGCGAGGATAAGGTGAGTCACCTCTATCTGGCCGCCACCACCTGGGTCACGGAACAACTGCTGGCGATGGAAGCCACCAATTAATTCGCCTCATCATTCACTTCGACCGCGATAGCGGTCGCCTCCCCGCCCCCGATACAGAGCGCGGCTACGCCTCGCCGCAGACCCCGTTGCCGCAGCGCGGCGATCAGCGTCACCAGAATGCGCGCGCCACTCGCCCCCAACGGATGACCGAGTGCACAGGCCCCACCATACACATTGACCTTGTGATGAGGGATGCCGACCCCGCTCATGGCCAGCATGGTGACCATGGCGAAGGCCTCGTTGATCTCGAATAGATCCACCTCTTCCACCGACCATGCAAGACGTGCCAGCAAGCGTGAAATGGCGCCAATGGGCGCAGAGGTAAACTCGGCGGGCAATGCCGCGTGGCTCTGATAACCGACGATCCGAGCCAGCACAGGTACCTGCCAGGCTTGCGCCGTGGCGCCATCCATCAATATCAGCGCCGCCGCACCATCCGAGATGGAGCTTGAATTGGCCGCCGTAATAGTGCCTTCCTTGCCAAATGCAGGCTTCAGGGTCGGGATCTTCTCCGGTCTGCCCTTGCCGGGCTGCTCGTCTTCGGCCAGCAACAAGCGATCACCGCGATAGACACTTGCCAGCTCGGATGCAAACGCGCCGGCTTGCTGCGCATCGCGGGCACGCTGCAACGACGCAAGAGCAAACTCATCCATGGCACTGCGGGTCAAACCGGCCTGATCGGCGCTGCGCTGGGCATGTATCCCCATCAGCTGGCCATCATAGGCATCTTGCAAACCGTCGAGGAATAGGTGGTCCAACACCTTTTGATGCCCCATCCGAAAGCCGTTGCGGGCATTATCCAGCAGATAGGGGGCACGGCTCATACTCTCCATCCCCCCCGCGACCACCACCCTGTTGTCACCAAGGCGGATGGTATCCGCCGCCAGCATCACTGCTTTCATGCCGGATCCGCACACCTTGTTGACCGTGGTAGCAGGCACACTATCTGGCAACCCTGCTTTCAACAACGCCTGCCGGGCTGGCGCTTGCCCCACGCCCGCCGCCAGCACATTGCCCATAAACACTTCATCGACCTGCTCCGGACTCAGCCCACTTTGCTGTAGTGCCGCCTCAATGGCACAGGCACCCAACTCAGGCGCAGTTACCTCTGCCAATGCCCCCTGAAACGCCCCCATCGGAGTCCGTTTTGCCGCCACAATTGCAATATCCATTTGCCTGCCTCTGTTTGTTACATGGCCATAACATAGGGGTTCTGACGCGATGGAACAAGAGTTGCAGTGCAGTTTACGTTTAGGTAAGGTGCAGACAGGATTTAGTTCGCCAAGAAGTCTGTATGAACAACAAGGATGAAGGACGGCGCTTCAGCATCAGTGAGCTGGCCCGGGAATTTGATATTACGACGCGCAGTATCCGTTTCTACGAGGATCAGGGGTTGCTCAATCCCGCACGAGAGGGCCAGACCCGCATTTACAGCAAGCAGGATCGGGTTCGCCTCAAGCTCACCTTGCGCGGCAAGCGGCTCGGGTTCAGCCTCGCCGAGATCCGCGAGTTGTTTGATCTCTATGATGCCGACAAGAGCAGCCGCACCCAGTTACAGACCATGCTGGGACTGGTTGAGGAGAAACGGGAGACACTGCAACAGCAGATGGAAGATATCAGGATGGTGCTGCTGGAGCTGGATGCTGCCGAGCAACGCTGCCAACAGGCCCTTAGCCAGCTGGGATAACCGGCTTGCTGGGCTGACTAGGCAGCTCTTTCAGCCCGATCACAAGATGCCAGATAGCAAAAAGCCACTCCTTAGAGTGGCTTTTCTTCGACCTGACGGTTCGCTATTAAACGCGAACGAAGTCCAGGTGGATCAGCTTGTAACGTACCGGGTGACGCTGGATAGCTTTCACTTTTACGTTAACTTCTTCACCGTTGATAACCAGAGTCAGTACAGACTCATAGAATTCCGGCTTCTCTTGAGCCAGGATCATTTTCTTGTGGTCAACAGTGATGGACAGGGCTTCTTTGCCTGCACCGTAAACGATGGCAGGAACTTGGTCAGCTTGACGCAGGCGGCGGCTCGCACCTTTCCCCAGGTCAGAACGGACTTCAGCTTGGAATACGAAAGACATAGTATGTATCTCTTTTGGATGAATTTATGGTGCTAACTGCGACCGGTCAGCACCTCGCAAAACGAGCGCGAATACTACCACGGGCCAAATTCGGATACAAGGTACCGACTCTGCATTTAGCGCCCCTGCTCCAACCGGGCGAATTGCTGCTGACGCTGGGCCGGGCTCAGAGCATCAAACCGCGCCAGGGTCTCGGCTCGCGGGCAGTAGAGACCCTCCCCCGTTCTGACTCGAATGCTCTTGCCAAGCCGCGGCTGGTTCTCTGCCACCAGCGCCAGCAAATAGCTGTAGGTATCGGCTCCCCGTGCACTGGATAACTGATTCGCTATACGCCACAGGGTCTCCCCTGCGGCGACCTGATGACACACGGTTTGTGGACCTCCGGCCGCAGGAGCCGAGAGGGTAAGCATGATGTCACTGCCTGCGGATAAGCTATCCGTGTGGCTGGCGAGCGCCATATGGGTGCTCGCTACTCCCTCATCCCCTTGGGCACCACTCATCCCCGCAGTGCGAAAGGTCACCCCCAGCTGAACCAGAAGAGGTTCGTTCTCGGCGGGATCGCTGGGCATATCAACACAACCGAACGCCTCTTGAGGTGTGCGGAACTCGGCGATAAAGGGCGCGACAGGTTGCGCGTGATAAGCAGGGGACCCACTCCCCTGCTGCACGATAGCACCAGCCGCAACAGCCTGCCCGGGGACGACCCCGTAAGCCATCTCGTCGATACGCCGCAGCCTTGCCAGATAGGTTTTGGAGAGCTGCGCCTCCCCCTCGAACAGGTCGAAGGGGGGCACCAACCGGGCAGGAAAGAGGATCTGCCAGCGACCGTGCTTCTGCTTTTGGGCCAGCGGCGGAAACTGATTGCCACGCCAGGCCACAAACATCGCAGGCGGCGTGCGCGCCAGCGGGTAATATTCCGGGTTCAACTGCACCCAGGTTTGTTCCGCGATGGGTTGATAACCGCTGATCACCACCTGCGCCACACTCAACCAGATCCCCAGCATCCTTGCCTCCCTGACTTGCGGTTTGAAGGGGCTACCTGACCGGCAACCCCTTCTCAGCACCCGCTATCATGCTGTTAAAACAGTTAGATAGCAGCTTAGCACTGAGCGATGGCGTTAAGCACCCGTTTATCGGAGACCGGATAAGGGGTCCCCAGATTCTGGGCAAAGAACGACACCCGCAGCTCCTCAATCATCCAGCGGATATTGGCCACCTCGGTGGGAACAAGCTGGGATTTGGGGATCTTGGCCAGCAGCGCCTTGTACTCCGACTCCACACTGTGCACCTTGAGCATGTAGACCCGATCCCGGTTGGGATCGATGGCAAGCTTCTCCAGGCGACGCTCGATGGCCCGCAGATAGCGCAGCAAATCAGGCAACCGCTGCCAGCCGGTCTCGGTGACAAAGCCCTTGTGGATAAGGTTGCCCAACTGCTGCTGGATATCCGACATGGCAAAGGCGGTATCGAGCTGCATCTTGCCCTTGAGCCGCTTCTTGATCTCATGGGACAACGTCAGCACAGCCTCCACCTGCTTGGCCACCTCCACTACCGCATCATTGAGCTCGGCGCGGACAAACTCCTTGAGCGCCTCGAAACCGGCCTCGTCCCAGGCCAGCCCGCCATGCTGCTCGATCAGCTTGTCGCAGCCGCAGGCGATACAGTCATCAATCAGCTCCGCCACCTTGCCAAACGGGTTGAAATAGAGCCCCAGCTTGGCCTTGTTGGGCAGCTTCTCCTGCAGATACTTGATAGGAGATGGCACGTTGAGCAGCACCAGCCGGCGCTGACCGGCCCACATCAGCTGCTGTTGCACCACCGGGCTCTCCACCAGCTGGATGGCAACAGAATCTTTCTGATCCACTAACGCCGGATAGGCCTTCACCTCGAAACCGCTGCGCTTTTGGCTGTACTCCTTCGGCAGCTCGCCAAAGCTCCACAGGGTGAGGCCGGACTGCTCGATGTCATCGTCCGCCACTTGCGACAGGGTCTCCTGTACCTTGCCACGCAGCGACTCTTTCAAGGCTTCCAGATCTTTCCCTTCCGCCACCTTCTTGTGCTTGTCATCCACCACCCGGAAGGTGAGTTTCAGGTGATCGGGCACCGCAGCCCAGTCCCAGGATTCGCGGGGTACGGTGACGCCGGTCATGCGGCGCAGTTGGCGCTCCATCTCGTCCAAGAGCGGCCCCTGCTCGGGGTTGATGCTGGCAAGCAGCGCATCGGCGTAGTTCGGCGCCGGCACAAAGTTTTTGCGCATCGGCTTGGGCATCGACTTGATCAGGGCGACCAGCAGCTCATGACGCAACCCCGGGATCAGCCATTCAAACCCCTTCACCTCCACCTGATTCAAGAGCGGCAGCGGAATATGCAGGGTCACGCCATCGGCGGACTCCCCCGGCTCGAACTGATAGGTCAGTTTGAGTTTGAGGCGTCCCTGCTGCCAGAAGTTGGGATAGTCGAGATCACTGATGTGAGCGGCATCCCCCTTCATCAGCATCTCTTTTTCGAAGTTGAGCAGCTCGGGATCCTGCTTTTGCACCTCTTTCCACCACTTGTCGAAGTGGCGGGCGGAGATCACCTCCTCCGGCAAACGGGCATCGTAGAAGCGGAACAAGTCCTCATCATCCACCAGGATGTCGCGCCGACGGGACTTGTGCTCCAGCGCCTCCACTTCGGTCAACAGCTTGCGGTTATCGCTGAAGAAACGGTGACGGGTCTCGAAATCCCCCTCCACCAGTGCGCGGCGGATAAACAGCTCGCGGCACAGCGCCGGATCGATACGGCTGAAGTTGATGGTGCGCTCATTGACCAGAGTCAGACCATAGAGGGTCACCTTCTCCTTGGCCATCACGGCACCGTTTTTCTTCGACCAGTGGGGGTCGCTGTGGTGCAGCTTGATGAGGTGACCTGCCAGCGGCTCCACCCACTCGGGTTCAATCTTGGCGTTGATGCGGGCGTAGAGGCGCGAGGTTTCCACCAATTCTGCGGCCATCACCCACTTGGGCGGCTTCTTGAACAGACCCGAGGCCGGGAACAGGTGGAAGCGGCCATTGCGAGCACCAAGGAACTCGGGCTTTTCCAGATCCTTGTTACCGATGTGGCTCAAGAGGCCGGTCAGCAGGGCACAGTGCACCGTCTTGAAATCCGCCGGTTCATGGTTGGCTTTAAAACCCAGCTCCTTGACCGTCTGACGCAGCTGGAAATGGATGTCCTGCCATTCGCGCACCCGCAGATAGGAGAGAAACTCCTTCTGGCACATGCGGCGGAACGGGTTGCTGCCAAGGGCATCCTGCTGCTCTTTCAGGTAGTTCCACAGATTGACGAAGGCGAGGAAGTCGGAATCCTTGTCCTCAAAGCGCCTGTGCTGTTCGTCGGCGGCCTGCTTCTTCTCCATGGGCCGCTCGCGGGGATCCTGAATGCTGAGGGCCGCGGTGATCACCATCACCTCGCTCAGGCAGCCAGTTTGCGCCGCGCTGATCACCATCTTCGCCAAACGCGGATCAAGGGGGATGCGCGAGAGCTGGCGACCGGTCTCGGTCAGCTGCAACTTGGCTTCGCGCTCGCCGGTGGCGGGCAGCTCGCGCACCGCCTCCAGCTCTTTCAAGAGAGTCAGGCCATCCTTGATATGGCGGGACTCTGGCGGCTCGACGAAGGGGAACGCCTCCATATTGCCAAGGCCGAGCGCCAGCATCTGCAGGATGACCGATGCCAAGTTGGTGCGCAGGATCTCGGGGTCGGTAAAGGCGGGACGGCTATTGAAATCCTCCTCCGAGTAGAGGCGGATACAGATGCCGTCCGCCACCCGACCGCAGCGCCCTTTACGCTGGTTGGCACTGGCCTGGGAGACCGGCTCGATGGGCAGGCGCTGCACCTTGGTGCGCCAGGAGTAGCGGCTGATGCGGGCGGTGCCCGGATCGATGACGTAACGAATGCCAGGCACCGTCAGCGAGGTCTCCGCAACGTTGGTGGCGAGCACGATGCGCCGTCCGGCATGTTGCTGGAACACCTTGTTCTGCTCGGCGTTGGAGAGGCGGGCGTAGAGCGGCAGCACCTCGGTATCGCGCAGATTGAGCTTGCGCAGGGCATCGGCGGTATCGCGGATCTCACGCTCGCCGTTCATGAAGATAAGGATGTCTCCTAAACCTTCTCTAGCCAGCTCTTCCACCGCATCGAAAATCCCCTGCAGCTCGTCACGCTCTTCCAGCCCTTCACTTTTATCACTGGTGAGCGGGCGGTAGCGCACCTCTACCGGATAGGTGCGGCCAGAGACCTCTATCACCGGCGCCTTGTTGAAATGGCGGGAGAAGCGTTGCGGGTCGATAGTGGCCGAGGTGATGATCACCTTGAGATCCGGGCGCTTGGGCAGCAGTTGCTTGAGATAGCCCAGGATGAAGTCGATATTGAGGCTGCGCTCGTGGGCCTCATCGATGATGATGGTGTCGTACTGGGTGAGCATCCGGTCGTTCTGGATCTCCGCCAGCAGGATACCGTCGGTCATCAGCTTGATATGGGTCTGCTCGCTCACCTGATCGGTAAAGCGCACCTTGTAACCCACGTAGTGACCGAGTTCGGACTCCATCTCCTCGGCAATACGGGCCGCCACAGTGCGGGCCGCCAGACGACGCGGCTGGGTGTGGCCGATGAAGCCCTTCACCCCGCGCCCCAGCGCCAGACAGATCTTGGGGATCTGGGTGGTTTTGCCCGAGCCGGTTTCCCCTGCAATGATCACCACTTGATGTTCTTGAATGGCCTTGGCGATCTCCGCCTGCTTCTGGCTCACCGGCAGGTTGTCCGGATAGGTGACCTTGGGCACTCCGGCCAGACGGGTTTGATAGCGCACTTCAGCGGCGGCCAAATCAGCAGCGATGGTCTCCAGCACGGCAGCCTGTTTGCCTTCAGGCAGCTTCTTGACCCCGTGCAGACGGCTGGAAAGGCGGCGAGCGTCGAGATTCATGCAGGCAGAGAGACGGCGGCGCAGCGCCTCGATAGAGAGAGACAAGGTACGAATTCCTTAAATAGGTGCCCAGAGGGGCCATATCGATAAGCTGGGAGCGATCCTAAAGAGCGAGCGGGGGCGGTGCAAGCCTTAACGTAGCGTTATATATGGGAAGACAGAGAGATTGGCCGCTCCTCAAACATGACAAAACAACCATTGTAAGATGGCATAATATGAATAAATGGCAGCATATGAAATAGCCAAAGCAAGCCGAAGCCTGCCTTGGGAGAGAGAAAAACAGGGTTAACCGTGGGTGTGATGGACAAAACAGGTGGTGAGCTGGGCGTGAATGGCCTGCATGACATTGTGACGATTGATGACCCCGAGCAGACGCCCTTCCTCCACTACCGGATAGATCTTCGGCTTTTGCCCCATCATCATCTCCGCCAGGCTCAAAATGCTGGTATCGGGTCCCACCGACAACACCTCCTTGCGCATCACATCTTTGACCTGCGCCACCTGTTCGCAGTGATAGGCCTCCTTAAGCAGCACTGCGATGCAATCCTGCTCGGAGATCCAGCCAATCAGATGGCCCTGCCCATCCACCACCGGGCCACCGAGCTGATGACTGTTCAGAAATTTCTCGACCGCAGCTTGCACCATCATGTCGGCAGTGAAGGTGATGGGTCTGCTCTGCATATAATCCCTGGCTTTTAGCGATTCCATATCTGCTCCCCTACGGTAGTCCATCAAGCTGGCGTCTTGTGCGCCGGTACCGGCACCATGCTCGGCTTGTTCCAAGCATAGCTGGCTTGCGGCGGTATGAGTCAGCGGCCAGCCTCTCCCTCAATTGATGGCATTATCCGGCTCGTGATCCGGAATGGCTGCCATCATCATCTGCGGCAGGTGATCGGCCAGCACCGCCACCACAGCAGGATCAACCCGCCACTGATCCGCCAGTTGCTGCATAAAGGTCAATGCGTCACGGGCAGGCAGACCGCGCCGATAAGGTCTGTCCTGCACCATTGCCTGAAAAATATCGGCGACCCGCAGGATCCGTGCTTCGAGCGCCATGGCGGATGCCGGCAGGTGGAACGGATAGCCCTCCCCATCAGGCTCCTCATGGTGATAGGCCGCCCAACAGGCAATCTCCTCAAACCCTTCTATATGGCGCAGGATCTGGTAAGTCTCGAAGCTGTGGGTATTAATGATGGCCCGCTCCTCTTTCGTCAGGCTGGCAGGCTTGTCTAGGATCTCGTCCGGCACCCTGAGCTTGCCCAGATCATGCAGCAAACCGGCGATCTCCAGCATGTCACAATGGATGGCACTGACTCCCATCTGCTCGGCCAATGCCCGCGACAACCTGCTCACACCGAGTGAATGCGTCATCGTGAATGGGCTTTTGGCGTCGACAATGCCAGAGAAGATCTGCGCCAGCGCTTTTAGCTCCCCGTTGAAGGTCAGGCAAGGCTCCCGCACCTGCAGCATCTCCAGCATGTAATCATTGATGGAGCGAGCTTCCAGCTGCAGCCAGAATGCCTCAGAGCGAGACGCCTTGAGGAAGGCATCCACCAGCTCGGGGGCAAAGAACTCGTCACGGAAATCCTGCAGGCGTGCGCGGATCTCGTTGGTATGCATCAACAATGAACCATCGCCATAGTAGGGCGCCGCCAACGCATCGCAGCGATCCACCAGAAAGATAAGGTTGGCCTGACGGGCCACATTGGGGTCCACATCGGCCATCTCGCGCAACAGGTGCCAGTGGGTGTGGTGATAGCGGATAGGCAGGGCCAATGGGGCCAGCAAACGGAAATCCTTGAGCAGCTGATATCCCACCTCGCAGTGGCGCTGGGAGGACTCCCAATCGAACTCGCTGACCAGATGGTGATGGGTGATGGTCGAGGAGACACCGATATCATGCAGCACCCCGAGCTCGAACAGCAGACAGCGTTCGGCCTCACTCATTCCCAGCTCCCGGCTGCACTCGGCAGCCATAATCCCGACCCGTTTACCGTGGGCCACATCGCCAATGCCCACCAGATCCAGCGAGGCTGACAGGGCATACACCACCTGCCTTAGATCCACTTGCAACGAAAAGGGGGCTGCGCCCTGCGCTCTGTCCATGATCCGGGTCCCATGCGATGTTGTTGTATCAAACTGGCGCTGTTTTATGCCTCGCCTTCTATCAACTTAGTCAATAGCCGAGCCTTTTACCTTGTTTTTATAGGCATTTATGACCCTGACACCTTGAAAAGGCAAAGATTACAGCTGGATTTATTTGGCCACACCCATTCAAGTCATATGTATACGTTCAAAAATATGCGAGCAGACTTTTTAAATCTCGCGATGAGATTGTGAGCAGTTTTAAAAACTCATATCTGAGCGAAACAATCAACACCCCAACTTTACTTAATTATGACTTAATCAGAATTAAAGAGTGCTCGGTTTGCCAGTAAGAATTTTGAATAAAGGCACACCACAACGCTCATAACAGCTCTCATCCCCTAAATTGATTAGCCGAACTGTGAACTCCATCACCTATTTATTCGCCTTATCGCCATCGATAGCTGTAGACACCTCCGCCTTCTGGATACCGCTTCCCATGCTCGCTCGCAGCTCACCCGATAGCTTGCGACCGAAGGGTCGGCGAAAAAATAACGGATAACCAGCGGTTATATTCGCTATAAGGCGACAAGGATAAACGGGATTTATAGATTGAAACTGTTGAAAGCTGATTTCCAAGCTGCGGTTAACTCGGGCTATTCAGGTCATATCACTCTTTGCAGGTCATAACGACAGCGATAAAGGGGAATATGCCCATCTGGGTATTCCATCCCCTCCAACAGCCTGCACGGGATGATATTTCCACCGCGTTAAACGCACGCTGCTTTCATCGCCCACTTTGTGTACCAATTCACATCAGATTAGGAGTGGAGCCAATAATGGCCATTCAAATAAACAAAATAGCCATGAGCCTTGCCTTAATGGCCACCGCTGGTAGTGCCACAGCAGCCGCCAAGCCCAATATTCTTGCCATCATGGGCGATGACATCGGCTACTGGAACATCAGTGCCTACAACCAGGGGATGATGGGCTACCAGACCCCGAACCTGGACAGGATTGCCAATGAAGGGGCCCTCTTTACCGATCACTACGGTCAGCAATCCTGCACCGCCGGCCGCGCCGCCTTCATTACCGGTGAAGAGCCATTCCGTACCGGTCTGCTGACCATCGGCATGCCCGGATCCCCCCACGGCATTCCGGATTGGGCCCCCACCATCGGTGATCTGCTCAAAGAGCAGGGTTACATGACGGCTCAGTTCGGCAAGAACCATTTGGGCGATCAGAACCAGCATCTACCGACCAAGCACGGTTTCGACGAGTTCTTCGGTAACCTCTATCACCTGAACGCGGAAGAGGAACCGGAAACCTACTACTACCCGAAAGATCCGGAGTTCAAGAAGAAATTCGGCCCACGCGGCGTCATCAAATCTTCTGCCGACGGCAAGATTGAAGATACCGGCCCCATGACCCGCAAGCGCATGGAGCATGCTGACGAAGAGTTCCTCGAGTCATCGCTGGCGTTCATGGAAAAAGCAGTCAAGGCCAAGAAGCCCTTCTTCATCTGGCACAACGCCACCCGTATGCACGTCTGGACCCGTCTGCAAGAGAAGTATCAGGGTAAATCCGGCGTCAGCATCTATGCCGATGGCATGCTGGAGCACGATGATCAGGTGGGGATCCTGCTCGACAAACTGGACGAGCTGGGGGTCGCCGACAACACCATCGTGATCTACACCACTGACAACGGCGCCGAGACCGTCAGCTGGCCGGATGGCGGCACCACCCCATTCTACGGCGAAAAAGGCACCACATGGGAAGGCGGGATGCGGGTTCCGCAACTGGTTCGCTGGCCAGGCGTGATCAAGCCAGGCACCAAGGTCAACGCCATGATGGCCCATCAGGACTGGATGCCGACCCTGTTGGCCGCAGCCGGTGTACCGGATGTGAAAGAGAAGCTGGCCAAGGGCTACAAGGCCAACGGCAAACAGTGGCGGGTGAAACTGGACGGTTACAACTTCATGCCGTATCTCGCCGGAAAAGCCGACACCTCCCCACGCAACTCCATGCTCTACTTCTCCTCAAACGGCGAACTCAACGCCGTGCGCTGGAATGACTTCAAGCTTAACTTTGCCACCATGGAGGGCAACATCACCGACGCGGCGCGTGTGACTCCAAACTGGCCGCAGATCATCAACCTGCGCGCAGATCCGTTCGAGAAGGCACCGCATGAGTCAGGCATGTATCTGCGCTGGATGGCAGACAACATGTGGCTGTTCGTACCTGCACAGGGGATCCTGAAAGAGTTCTTCGACACTCTGCCCAACTATCCGATGCAACAGAGCTTCCAGATGAACCCTGCCAGCATTAGCTCCCAGAGCCTGATGCTCAAGGGCAAACTGGCAGAGCTGGACGCACTCAAACAAAAAGTCGCCACCATCAAGTAAGGCGGTGACTCCAACGCCCATCACTCTCTGGTGGGCGTTTTCAATTTCCAGCCGGCTCGCCCCGTGCCGGCTGGAAATTGAAAACCCGTTGGCCTCCTCCTAGCCCTATCTCTGTCTCGTTAAATGTACCCTGTGGAAAACCCTATGAACCCCTTGCAACAACAGATCTCGCAACTCATCGAACAGGTTGGTCACAGTGTGGTCGGCCAGTCCCATGTGATCCGCGCCCTGGTCATCGGCATGCTGACCAATAGCCACGTGCTCCTTGAAGGTTTGCCCGGCACCGCCAAGACCCGCTCGATCAAGGCGCTGGCAGAAGCCCTCAATACCAGCTTCGGCCGCATTCAGTTCACCCCCGACCTGCTCCCATCAGATGTAACCGGCACCGAGATGTATCAGGAGCGTGACGGATCCCACCAGTTGCGTTTCCAGCCAGGCCCCATCTTCAAGAGCATCGTACTGGCCGATGAAGTGAACCGCGCCCCCGCCAAGGTACAAGCGGCGCTGTTGGAGGCGATGGCCGAAGGCACCGTCACCGTCGGTGACAAGAGCCATCGCTTGCCCGAGCTCTTTATGGTGCTGGCCACCCAGAATCCCATCGAGCAGGAGGGGACCTACCCGCTGCCAGAAGCCCAGATGGACCGTTTTGCCCTCAAGGTCTCGGTCGCCTACCCCGATGATGAGGCAGAGCTTGCCATTATTCGGCTGGTGCGGGCCGAAGAGCGCGGTACCCGCCAGCAGAACGAGGGGTTCGCCCCCCTCTCCCCTGAACTCATCTTGCAGGCCAGATCAGAGCTCTCGGCCATGACGGTCTCACCGCTGGTGGAGCACTACATCATTGCGCTGGTCATGGCGACCCGACACCCCGATCGCTACCCGGCCACCGGGCTGCCACAGTGGATTGCGGTCGGCGCCAGTCCCCGAGCATCCATTGCTCTGGACAAGTGCGCCCGCGCCTATGCCTGGCTGCAAGGGCGCAACCATGTGCTGCCCGACGATGTGCGCGCCATGGTGCCCAGCGTGCTTGGTCACCGCTTTACCCTCAGCTATGACGCGTTGGCAGATGGGGTGGATCACCAGCAGGTGGTGATGACTCTGCTCGATCACGTCGTCATCGGGTAAGCGATACCATGACACCTCGCTTCTTATCCCATGACAGGCTGACACAGTGCGGGCAACCGCCCAGTGGTGACCCCCGCATCCACTGCGACTACCTGACACTGGTCCGGCTTCAGGGGCTGGTCGGCCAGTTTTCACTGCTGCCCCGGCTAAACAGCGGCAACCTGCTGTGCGGCCGTCACCCGTCACGCTTTCGCGGCCGTGGGCTCAACTTTGAAGAGCTGCGCCACTATCAGCAAGGGGATGATATTCGCACCCTGGACTGGAAAGTGACCCTGCGCACCGGCCGCCCCCATGTGCGCAGTTATAGCGAAGAGAAAGATCGTCACGTGATCCTCTGCGTTGATCAGCGCAGCGGCATGTTCTTCTCCTCGGTGGAGGTGATGAAGTCGGTGGTGGCCGCCGAAGTGGCTGCCCTGCTCGGCTGGCAAGTACTCAAAGAGAGCGATCGGGTCGGGCTCGCCATTTTGCACTGCGATGGCGTGGAGTGGCTGCGCGGCCAGCGCTCCCGTGGCCACTGGTTGGCAGGGCTGCGCCAGCTCTGTGCCGCCAATCATGCTCTCTCGGCCACCAGCCGCGACAGCGAGGCGACCGGTCTGGCCCCCCTGCTGGCGATGCTGGGCCGCCTCAAGTTGAAAAATACCACCCTGATCTTTCTCAGCGACTGGGCTGGCGTCACCGAGGCCGACCTGACCCGCCTCAGTTACTTGCAGCAGCACAACGATGTGCTGGCACTGCACATCGCCGATCCCCTCGAATCGACCCTGTCGACCACAGCCGCAGACGCCAGCTGGGTAGTCGGCGATGGCCAGTACCAGCTCAATATTGCTCCCCACCAGATCCCTGTGCTGGATCAGGGGCTAGCCCACCAGCAGCAGCTGAAAAAAGATCAACTGCTGCGACTGATGGCCCTCAAGGGATTGCCGCTTATCACCCTCGACACCGGTGGCCACCACCTCGCCCGCCTCATTACCGCATTGGGAGGAGATCACTGATGAACCACAAGCTGCCCGGCACCTATATGCTGCGCGAATTGCAGGACGTGACCGTACCACCCACCATCAGCTGGCAACCGCAAACCGCAGGCTGGCTGCTGCTGGCGCTGAGCCTGGGGGCGCTGGCGCTGCTCTGGCTCTATCACCGGGCACAGCGCTGGTGGCAACAGCGTTACCGCCGTGAAGCGCAGGCGGCCCTGCGCACGATCAACTGGTCTGATGCCGGGGCCAGTCTGGCGCTGTTTCACCTGATCAAGCAGGTATTGACCCACCTAGATCACCGGCACGGCAAGCTGTTTGGCATGGCGTTGCTGCAGACCCTTGACAATGCCATGGCTGATAGGCAGCCCCGTTTCGCGACCGAACTGGGGGAGAGCTGGCTGGTATCGCTGGTCTGTGATCAGGTGGTGTTAAGCGTCAGTGATCAGCTCTGCCTCGTTTCCCTCTGCAACGACTGGCTTGCCCACCACCAGACTCCAATACAAACAGCCTCGTTGGCGACGGAGGCCCGTCATGCTTGATGCCGGTCTCGAGTTTGCCCACCCCCACTGTTTCTGGCTGCTGCCCCTGCCGTTGCTGGTGTTTCGCCTTATTCCGGCCTATCGCACCCGGCAGAGTGCCATCAAGGTGCCCTTCTTCGACCTGCTGATCGACCTGCTGGATGAGCCGCCGCGTGAGGGGGCAGCCCAGCTGACTGCCAGCTGGTGGCAACGGATCGCCCTGATCACCGTTTGGCTGTTGGCGGTGCTGGCGCTGGCCAAGCCCACCATCTATGGCCCGCCTCAGGTGCGCGAGCGGTTCGGGCGGGATGTGATGATAGTGCTGGATCTCTCCGGCTCCATGGCCGAGACCGACTTCTCCCCCGACCCCGGCAAGTCCCTCAGTCGGCTCGACGCCGCCAAAGAGGTGCTTAAACAATTTGCTGCAACGCGTAAAGGAGATCGACTCGGGCTCATCCTGTTTGGGGATGCCGCCTTTCTCCAGGCGCCGTTTACCGCCGATCTCGAGACCTGGCAAACCCTGCTGCAGGAAACCGATGTCGCCATGGCAGGTCAGAGTACCCATCTGGGGGATGCCATCGGTCTGGCAATCAAAGTGTTCAACAACAGTGATCGCCACGGGCAACAAGACCAGAACGGCGCCAAGCGGGAGAAAGTCGCCATCATCCTTACCGATGGCAACGACACCGGCAGTTTTGTCAGCCCGCGGGATGCGGCCCGGGTAGCCGCGGTCAACGGTGTGCGGCTGCATACTATCGCCATGGGGGATCCGGCCACCGTCGGCGAACAGGCTCTCGATCTCGATACCCTGCAACAGTTGGCGACCCTGACCGGCGGCCAGTTGTTTCAGGCTCTTGATGAGGCGCAGCTGACGCGCGCCTATCAGGTGATCGGTGAGCTGGAGCCACAACGCTACGAAAGCACCCGCTTTCAGACTCGCGAAAGCCTGCACCATTACCTCATCGCCGTCAGCGTCGTCCTCTATCTCACCCTCTTTTCCCTGTTGACCCTCAGGCGCTACCGCCTGCGCACTGCTCTCTCAGGAGACACGCCATGATGGATCCTCTCTACTGGCAACAGCTCTGGCTGAATGCCCACTTTCTGCGCCCCTGGTGGCTGCTGGCCTTGCTCCCCCTTGTCGCCATCCTGCTGCTGCGCTGGCGCATGGATGAAACAAACAGCTGGCAACAGCGGCTACCGCCCCATCTGCGCGAGGCGTTGACGCTGGGGGACACCGGCTGGAAAAAGAACCTGCCCCTCAAGGTGCTGGGGCTGCTGATGGGGCTGGCCATCCTGATCTGCGCAGGGCCGACCTGGAGCCGTGAACCCTCTCCCTTTGGCGAAGATCAGGGCGCCCTGCTGATCCTGCTCGATAACAGCGACTCCATGCTGGAAACGGATATCGCCCCCAACCGATTGACGCGGGCCAAACAGAAGATCAGCGATCTGCTGGCGACCCGCGATGGCGGGCGCAACGGGCTGGTGGTCTTTGCCGGCTCGGCCCACACCGCCATGCCGCTGACCCGTGACAGTGCCGTCTATGACCCTATCCTCGCCGCCATCCGTCCAGAGATCATGCCTAAAGCGGGCAAGCGCACCGAACAGGTGATCCCGCTGCTCACCGAACTTCTGGCCGATGAGACCGGCAGCACCGTTTTGCTGGTGAGCGATGGCATCAGCCCCTCCGCCATCGCCCCCTTGGCTGACTATTTCCGTGGTCAATCCCGTCAGCTGCTGATCCTGGCCGCTGGCGACCCGGCCCTGAGTGGCAAACGCCCGCTGGAGCTTGCCTCACTACGGCGACTGGCCAGTGACAGCGATGGCACCCTGCTCACCATGACGGTGGATAATGGCGATGTAGAGCGCATCAACCGGGGGATTGAACGCAACTTTTTGATCCACAACGACTCCCTGATGCCCTGGCAGGACATGGGTTACTACCTGCTCTTTCCGGTCGTCGCCCTGCTGCTGCTCTGGTTTCGCAAAGGCTGGCTGGTGCAGTGGGGTCTGGTGGCAGCCATCGGTCTCTCCCTGTTACAGACGACACCTGCGCAGGCCACCACCTTCTCGCTGGCGCCCGCAGAACCGACAGAGCCTGCGATCAATCACTGGGCAAAGGAGCTGAAACAGCAGTGGTTCAACCTCTGGCTCACCCCGGATCAGCAGGGGCAGTGGTACTTCCAGCAGGGGGACTATCTGGAGGCGGCTAAACACTATGAAGATCCCTTCTACAAAGGGGTGGCCTACTACTATGGTGCCGAGTTTGCGCTGGCCCAGTCAGCATTTCTGCAAGCCGACTCCGAACAGGCTCTGCTCTATGCCGGCAATGCCCTCGCCAGACAACGTGAGTATCTGGCCGCCCGCCGGCTGTTCCGGAAACTGGCTGACGAGGCCAGCGACCCGAGCGTGCGTCAATCAGCCGCCCACAACTATCAGGTGATGAGCGGGATTGTTGACGAGATCAACCGCGCCAGTCAGAGCCAGACCGGCACGCCGGATGGACCTGATCACTCCAGTGAACTGCCCGATGATGAGCCACGCAGTGCCGACGGGGCGGAAGAGACCGTGGTTTCATCCCTGATGGCGCGCGAAACCCTGACCGCAGATCAGATCCTGGCCAATCCGGCGCAGGCCGAAAAGTGGCTGCGCCGGGTGGAGTCTGATCCCGGTGACTTCCTGCAAGCCAAATTCCGCCTCCAGCTACACGCGCAGCAAACGGGCGCAACCGCCCGTCCTCGTTCTGCCACCCACAAGGAGCCTACCCATGTGCAACCGGCACAATAAACTCCGCCACTGGCTGTGCGGATATGTGGCGACCGCTACCCTGCTCGGGGCCGTGCTGCTCACGGTCGAAGCACAGGCTGCCGAGGCTGCTGATGCGACTGACGCCACTCAGGTGACCCTCAAGAGCTGGCTGAAAGATCAGGGGGAGGAGAAACGCCCCTATGCCGTCAACCAACAGATCACCCTCTATCTGGAGCTGGCCACCAACCGCTGGTTTACCGCGGGTACCCGCATCGGCCAGTTCGAGCTGCCGGGGGTCATGGTCAAGCAGCGCAGCGAGCTGGCGACCAACTTCACCCAGCGCCGCGATGGCGAGACCTGGTCGCACCAGCGCTGGGAGCTGACGCTCTATCCCCAGCAATCCGGCCAGTTCGAGATCCCCGCCATCGCGGTGCGGGCCACCGTGGCGCGCCCTGAAGGGGGCTCCCGGCAGATCACCCTCACCACCCACCCTCAGCGTTTTGCCGCCGCGCTGCCCGACCCTGCCCTGACGGTTGACGGGCGTTGGCTGAGCGCCAGCAATCTCACCCTGAGCCAGCGTTGGCAGCGCTCTGCGGATGACCATGCTGACGGCGAGCTGCGGGTAGGGGATGCTATCACCCGCACCGTGACCGCCAGCGGGCAGGATACCCTCTCGGTGCTGATCCCGCCGCTGATCACTCCGCTTGCAAGCGATGGGCGGGTACAGGCCTATCCGGCGCAAGCCCGACTGAACGATACACAGGAGCGGGGGGAGTACCTCTCGACACGGGAAGATCAGACTACCTATATCGTGCAGCGCGGTGGTGAGTTGACCCTGCCCGCGCTGGAGCTTGCCTGGTGGAACAGCCAGACCGGCCAGCTACAGACCCTGACCCTCCCCGGGCAAACCCTGCAAGTGCGCCACACTCCCGCCTCCTGGCTGGCGGCCTACTGGCATCGGCTACTTGGAGTAGCCAGTGGTGTAGCCCTGCTGGTGCTGGCTCTTCTGGCTATGGCCCGTTACTACCGTCACCACCCTCGCCCGCTCGGCTGGCAATATGGGGCCGCCATCTGGAGCAGGCAGTGGGGGGCGGTGCGGGTACTGGCCTATCGCTATCTGCGGGCCAAGATGGGTTGGCTGGAACTTAGCCGTGTCAGTTCCGATCCGGCTTGGCAGCAACAACAGGTTGTATTCCAGCAAGATCCCCTTGATCGGGCTGATGCGCTCAGGATGGGCTGGCGCCTGCTGGTGCGCCTGCAAAGGCAACGGGGCGCCAGTCTTGGCAACATCCGTTCACGGTTGGGCCACATCATCGGCTGGCAAGCGGCCCTGCCGGAACTGCCCCCCATGACTGGCAAACCGACCTCAGCGGATCAGTCATCCAGCAACGCAAACAGATAAATAAAGTGCGCTACGCAGCAACCAACCCCTGCACTGGTTGTCCCACTTTGCTCACTTCATTACACTGCCAAAGTGGGATACCAGCTGGCTGCCACGCCACCTGACTGGCGTGGCAGGTTCTTCCCTCCGGCTACCCGGCAGTGCCAAGGCAGTGTGATTTTTCCACGAACATGTGACGAGGCCTCTCTTGTTAGACATCAGAAGTACCGAGCTGAACCTGATCCCGATCTTTGTCGCCATCTATGAAGAGCGCAGCCTCTCCCGGGCGGCGACACGCATGGAGATCAGCCAACCCGCCGTCAGCAAGGCCCTCAAGCGACTGCGGGAGATCTACGGTGATCCTCTGTTTAATCGCAAGGTCGTGGGGATGGAGCCCACCTCGTTTGCCATCGACATCTATCCGGCGATGGCGGCCGCGCTGAAAAACTTCAGCTCGACCCTCTCGACCTCGCGCACCTTCAATCCACGCACTTCCCAGCGAGTCTTTTCCATCGCCTGTGTCAGACTGATCAGCGCCCAACTGGTCCCGGCGCTACTGTGCAAGATCCGGGCACACGCCCCGGGTATTTCGCTTGAGGTGCATCCCCTCTTTACCGAGGATATGGAGAGTGACCTGCGGATGCAGCGTTATGATCTCATCATCGACATGACCCAGAGCGGGCGCAGCATGCTCAAGAGCGAGGTGCTTTATGGGGAGCAGGTGAAGGTGGTGTGTGCCAGCAACCACCCGCGACTGGGCAGCGACTTGACGGTGGATGCCTATTTTACCGAGGAGCATGTGGCGTTGGCCCAGTGGCAGGTCAGAGGCAGCATGATCACCGCCGAGCACCTGCCGCAAATGGCCAACCGCAATATCGTGGTACGGGTGCCGACCGCCATGGAGATGCTGCCCATCATTGCATGCAGCGAGATCATCGGGGTTTTGCCCACCTCTATCATAAATACCTTTGCCGGCATGTATGATGTGCGGGTACTCCCCTTCCCCTTCGAGGAATCAGTATTCAGCCTGTCGGCCATCTGGCATCCCAGCCGGACCACCGAGGCGGGTCACCGCTGGCTGCGCCAGCAGCTGTTCGAAGTGGTCAGCGAGCTGGGGCTGACCACCATCGATCAGCCCTAACGGGCATCTCGTACCAGTCGCAATCCCATGTCAGCCATCATCACCGACTGGCTGGCGAAATCACGCCGGAAATTTTCAGACAATTCAGCCTCATAGGCGTAGCTGCCGCCTCGCACCGACTTATGGGCGAGGTGGCTCTTGCTCTCTTGGGCATTGTTCGGGTTCTCTTGAGGAGTGTGGCGATAGAAGGTCTCTTCATAGGCATCAGCCACAAACTCCCCCACATTGCCGGTCATGTCGTATAGCCCCAGCTCGTTGGGCTTTTTCAGCCCCACCGGATAGGCGCGATTCTTGGCGTTGCCGCTGTACCAGGCCACTTCGTCAATCTGATCGGAGCCGCTGTAACGATAGCCTTTACTCAGCTTGCCCCCCTTGGCTGCATACTCCCATTCAGCTTCGGTGGGCAGGCGGTAGTGAGCGCCGGTCAACTGATTGAGCCTTGTCACAAACAGCTTGGCCTGTTGCCAGCTGAGGTTGTTGACCGGTACATCCGGCGCCTGGAAATAGCTGATGGAGGGGCCCATCACCGCCTCGAATAGGGCCTGGGTCACCTCGAATTTTGCCATGTAGAAGCTGTTGAGCGAGACCGCATGCTGCGGCCCTTCGCTCGCTTTGGCGGCAGGGTCGTTGGAGCCCATCTCAAAACGGCCCCCTTCCACCAGCACCATGTCCGCTTCAATCTTCTGTCGCAGCGGATGGAGCGGCTGGTTGCCCTGTTTGACCGAGAGGGTGCAGCCAGCCACCAGCAGGGTGCCCGCCAGCAACGGAATTGCGAATTTGAACGGTATGATCGTCATAACCTGACCTGTGCAGTAAGAGAAGTGGCAGCCATTACTGGCCAGTGGAAACCGGCGGCGTGCTCGTCTTGCTCGCGCGCTTGCTATTGAGCTCGGCCAGCACCTCGGGGGGCGCTATCTTGCCAAGTTCACTCATGCAGGCGTCGCTCTTGGGGTGATCGTGGCGAAGGTAGATATCGCACACCGCATAGAGCTGCTCCGGCGCGCCGGAGATCCGGTAGGCAAGCTCGAACGAGCCGATGGCTTTCTCGAGATCCAGCGGCTCTTGCAGCACCCCGTTGAGATACCAGAAGTAACTGTTATTGCCAGCGAGCTCCGCCGCCTGTGCCATGGTGACTGCCGCTTCGCTCTTCTGATCGAGGCGCACCTGGGTCAGCGCCTTGGCGTAATGGAGGTTGGCATTCTGTGGCAGCGCAAGCATCCCCTTGTTGAGCAAGGCCAGTGCCTCGGCATCCCGTTGCTGGGCCCGCAAGTTGTCAGAGAGACCAAGCCAGATCAGGGGATTATCGGGCTGATTGGCCAGCAGTAGTTCGTAGCTTGCCTGCGCCTTGTCCCACTGCCGGGTCCAGCGATAGAGATCTGCCTGCAACAGCTGCTGCGCAGGGTCCTGCTGCCGGGCGAGATACTCGCTCAACTCCGCCAGCGGCTGGCCAATGGCGCTCAGTTGCCCCTCATTCATGACGCCATAATCCCGAGCCAGATTGAGGGTAGCGGCGCGGCGAACCTCGGCACTGCTGTCAGCCAGCAGCGGTGAGAGCAGTCGCCAGCGGTACGCAAACTGATAGGGATCGGCGGCAATCACCGCCGCTTCGCGCACCAAGGCGTGCTCATCACGCAGGCTTCTGGCCACCGCCACCAGACTGTTCTGGTTCGGATAAGCCGCCAGCTGGCGCAGGGCATCGGCCCGCTCCACCGCTGGCAGGGAGATATCCTGCGCACTGTAGGCCCACTGCTGGATCTGGGCGGCTGAGGGCGCAGTGACTGCCACGGATGCGGTGGGTGCCCCATTCGCTGATGAGGTGACCGGTGGCGCAGAGCTGGCTACCGCCAGCGCTGGGCCAGACAGGGTCATGCCAAGGGCCAGCCACAAGGCGCCCATGGTGCCGGAGCGGGTGTGACGGAACTCGTGGCGACTCAACATGCTCTGCATCGCTTATTTCCTCTGACCATGTGTCATGACGCCGTTATTTATCACTGCATCACGATACTTGCCATGGGCCACCGGATAACCGGCACGGCGCAGGATATAGGCCATCGACTGATCGATATGGCTGAAAAACTTGTACCAACCGGCACAGAGGTAATTCAGACCTGCCTCCCCTTCGTGGGTGCGAATAAAGCGGTTCTTCGGGCACTCCCCATAGCAGGCAAACTGGTAGTCACACTGCTGGCACTGGCGGGCCAGGCTGCGCGATTTGGCAAAGCCGAACGCTTGCTGGGCGGGCGAATACGCCAGCTCACTGAGCGGCTGATGGTGGATATTGCCGATCTTGTACTTGGGATAGACATAGTGGTCACAGGCAAACACATCGCCGTTGGGCTCCATCGCCAGCCCCTTGCCGCAGATCTCCCCCAAGGTACAGAGGGGGTTCTTGCGTCCCATCCAGGTCTCGACACTCGCCTCGAAATATTGCACGAAGACCCGTCCCAGATCCCGCTGCACCCACTCATCGAAAATGGTGATGAGAAAATCCCCCCACCCCTCAGCCGAGACGCACCAGGGCTCGACCACCGAATTTTTGTGCCAGGGATTGAGGCGCTTGTCCCCCTGCTTGAGTTGCTCCTGCGGTTGCCAGGTCTGGGGCGCGGTGGTGCGAAAACTCTTCTGCTCGACGATGGGGATAAACTGCATCTGGGGCGACTTCACCTCATCACGCAGGAAGCGATAAACCTCCAGCGCATTCTTGCTGGTGAGGTTGTTGACGCAAGTCAGGGTGGCAAACTTCACCTTGTATTTATGCAGCAACGCCACCGCCGCCATCACCTGATTGAAGGTACCGCGCCCGGCTCGGTTGACCCGATAGGCGTTGTGCAGCAACTCGGGGCCATCGATGCTCAGACCGATGAGAAAGTTGTTGGCGGCCAGAAATTCACACCACTCATCGTTGAGCAGGATGCCGTTGGTCTGCAGGTCGTTGGCAATCACCACCCCTTGCGGCTGGTATTTGCGCTGCAACTCGACCACCTTGCGAAAATAGTCGAGCCCGAGCAACGTCGGCTCTCCCCCCTGCCAGGAGAAGATGATCTCGGGGGTGTTCTGCCCCTCGATATATTGGCGGATATAGGTCTCAAGGGTCTGCTCGTCCATCTGGGGCGAACACCCCTTCTTGTATTCCAGCAGATCCTGCTTGCTGAGGTAGTAGCAGTAGGTACAGTCGATGTTACACACGGCCCCGATAGGTTTGGCCATCACATGCATCCGCTTGGATGCCTTGCCGTTGAACTGTGGACCCTGAGTAATCACCATAACTGCACCACCTGCAAAATTGCTGTTTTGAGGCCTGCAGTCTAAAGGCTACCGCCGTCACACGCTGGTTATACCCCTTATAACCAGCGGATATGGGACCAGGCTAACATTCTGATGTCATAAAAAATCATCGCATCCTACGAGATAAATTGGTCGTATAGTCCCGGTGAGCAAGACAGAAGTGCCTAAGATATCGGGAGCAACCGCCCAATAAACCGCCACCTGCACGGCTCGCCCTTCGTTCTGCCTGCGCTATGGTTTACCATGCACACAATTGTGGTGCCTGGCACCGCCCACCCAGGCGCTAGCCGCCGTCATCGGATACCTCATCTCGAGCAACATGAGCAAAACAGCACACGCGGGCAACGAGCCCACTTTTTTCTTCCACGCTTTTCAATATCTCTTTTTAATGACTTGATTTATAAGGATTTATTGTTATAGTTCTGAGGAGAGTGGTACACTATTGGGACGTGGTGAAATTTGAGGGGCATTGCTACAGATAGTCACACTCTTCGACTGAGCAACTTAACCGACAGGATTTCATTCGTTTTTGTCGTAATAGAGCCAAGCCATACCCATCCAGCGGTTTCATATTTGAAACACCACATGCAGAAGTTCGCAGACATAAACTGCAGAAGTTAATTTTCCTGTTATATTTTAATAGGTTGATGAATAATTCAAACAACCTTATTCGAGCTTTAAGGGCTCATTCATGTAGAAAGCCCCCACCAGCAGTACACCGAGCAATACTTCACTGCTTGCCGGATCGACTTGTAGTGGGCGTTGTTTCCCAAATCAGCTAAAAAGTCATGACTTCCCCAGCCCCAGGTGACCGTTACACTCGGGGCTTTCTGACTGGCAGACCAAGCCTGTTCAGTTTGTTTATCGCA
>NZ_JBGLRB010000016.1:0-124527 GCF_041402305.1 Aeromonas sp. S12(2024) | reverse complement strand
CGGAGCGGCCGCATCATGCGTTGAAATACAGAACCCCCGATGCGGTACATAGGGGATTCTGAGTAGAAAAATGCTAGTTGAAAATGTGTAAACCTATTTCAGGACTAGACACCAATTTTGCGCAAATAGCAGAAATAGTCCCGCTCGGCCCTTGTAAAGCCGGGGTAAAAATGAGTGAATCTAGCGCCTTTTTTTGGATGGGAATGGAGTCGGTTGTATGTGGTGTCGGATTCGCGCAGCAGCGCTGGTTGTCGGGTTGATGGGAATGCTGGGATTGCCTGCGGTCAGCGCGGCCCCCAACCCAGCCAAACTGGAAGTACGCTCGAGCAGCGCCCTGGTCGTGGATGTAAAAACGGGCAAGACGCTCTACCAGAAGAATGCCACCAAGGTGCGTCCCATCGCCTCCCTCACCAAGCTGATGACAGCGCTGGTGGTGCTGGATGCCAAGCAGAATCTCAACCAGACCATCACGGTCGACAAGAACGATCTGGATCGGGTCAAACACACCCACTCCCGCATCCGCATGGGCACCAAGGTGACCCGCCGCGACGCCCTGCATCTGGCGCTGATGTCCTCCGAAAACCGGATGGCCTCGGCACTGGCGCGTCACTATCCGGGCGGTCGCAGCGCCTTCGTGCGAGCCATGAACAACAAGGCCAGACAGCTGGGTATGCGTAATACCCACTTCTACGACTCCACCGGCCTCTCCACCCGCAACGTCTCCACCGCCCAGGATCTGGGCAAGCTGGCCGCCGCCGCCTATCGCCAGCCGCTGATCCGTCAGTTCACTCAGGATGAGAACCGGGAGATGCGCTTCAGCGCCCCCGCCTACAGCCTGATGTTCAACAACACCAACCCGCTGGTGAAAAACCCGGATTGGGACGTACGCCTCTCCAAGACCGGCTTCACTGACGAAGCGGGGCGCTGTCTAGTGATGCGCGCCAAACCGGACAGCCGCGAGCTTGCCATCGTGCTGCTCAACTCGGTGGGCAAACGTACCCCTATCGGCGATGCCAACCGCATTCGCAAATGGCTGAAAAGCTGAGTAAATATCTCGACACAAAAGGATGCTGCGGCATCCTTTTTTATTGCCTGCAGAACGCCTCTGCAGGCTTTGCATGATGTTGATGGCGAACCCTGAGGGATATGCTGCGCGGCATCTGCCGTTGCAACAGCAGGCATACAGCGCGCCTATAGATGAGGCAAAGGGTTGTACCGTTCAGAAGAACACAGCTCAATAACAGAAGAGGTATAAAAGAGGACAAGAACAGACAGGCAGGAGGGTGACCCGGCCGCCACAGCGAACGCGGATCCACACGACAGGGGTACATGTCGCCCATAAAAAAACAGCCCCGACCGAAGTCGAGGCTGTCTGTATGGTGCGCCCGAGAGGATTCGAACCTCTGACCACCTGGTTCGTAGCCAGGTACTCTATCCAGCTGAGCTACGGGCGCTCATAAACTTTTGGTACTGCTTGAAATATGGTGCGCCCGAGAGGATTCGAACCTCTGACCACCTGGTTCGTAGCCAGGTACTCTATCCAGCTGAGCTACGGGCGCCCTGTTTTAAAACGATAAAAAAAGCTTACTTATCAGTAAGCCTTTTCCAAAGTGTTGACTTGCTGATGGTCAACACATGACTCTTGCTTGAGTCGTAATATGGTGCGCCCGAGAGGATTCGAACCTCTGACCACCTGGTTCGTAGCCAGGTACTCTATCCAGCTGAGCTACGGGCGCAAATGGCGGAGAAGGGGGGATTCGAACCCCCGATGCGGGTATAAGCCGCATACTCCCTTAGCAGGGGAGCGCCTTCAGCCTCTCGGCCACCTCTCCGTTTGCGGGGCTGATAATACTTCACAGGGATTTTTAGTCAAACACTTTTTTGGAGAAAAAAGTGCGTTCGCTCAGCATTTGGTCAAAGCGTGGAATATTCAAACAATATCGGCACTTATCCCGCAGTTTCGCGCCCTGCAGGGCGATTTCAGGGGGCTGGAAAAACAAAAGGCGACACATGAGGTGTCGCCTTGTCACAGCCATGAAAGTGGCTTAGAAGCCCGGTTGGCCCGGAACTTTCTCGGCCTGGATGCGCTGGTAGATCTCTTCGCGGTGAACGGAGACCTCTTTCGGCGCGTTAACACCGATACGGACCTGGTTGCCTTTAACGCCCAGTACGGTGACAGTTACTTCATCACCAATCATCAGGGTTTCCCCAACACGACGAGTCAAAATAAGCATTCGCTTGCTCCTGTATCCTGTTTTGTTTTTATATCGATATGCGACATTATCTAACAAAGATACCGATATGGTAAATGGTTGAAACTAAATCAATCAGAGATTGTTAGCCCAAGGGCTGCTCTTGCGGTGCCTGATCCAACCCGAAAGCCGCGTGCAGGGCTCGCACCGCCAGCTCCAGATACTTCTCGTCAATTACCACAGAGATTTTGATTTCAGAGGTCGAGATCAACTGCATGTTGATCCCCTCCTCGCCCAATACCTTGAACATGGTGCGCGCAACACCGGGATGGTTCCACATGCCGACACCGACAATTGAAACCTTGGCAATTTCGCCATTTCCCTGCACGCAGGAGGCGCCAAGTTCGGTGGCGGTCTCCTCCAGCAGTGCCCGGGCGCGGCGATAGTCGTCACGATTCACCGTGAAGGTGAAGTCGGCGGTGCCATCTCCCAGGGTGTTCTGCACAATCATGTCGACATCAATGTTGGCGTCGCTGATCGGATTCAGGATCTGCGCGGCAACGGTTGGTCTGTCCGGCACGCCCAGAATGGTCAGGCTGGCCTCGTTGCGGTTAAAAGCGATCCCGGATACCAGGGGAGCTTCCATCCTATCACCTCCATATGTGATTAAGGTTCCCTCTCCATCGATAAAGCTCGACAGCACCCGCAGCGGGACGCGGTACTTGCCCGCAAACTCCACCGAGCGGATCTGCAGCACCTTGGCGCCGAGACTGGCCATCTCCAGCATCTCCTCGAAGGTGATGGTGTCGAGACGACGCGCCTTGGGCTCGATGCGCGGATCCGTGGTGTATACCCCATCCACATCGGTAAAGATCTGGCACTCATCGGCCTTGATGGCCGCCGCCACGGCAACCGCCGTGGTATCCGAACCGCCGCGGCCCAAGGTTGTGATGGCGTTATGCTCGTCACGGCCCTGGAAACCGGCGATCACCACCACCTTGCCTGCAGCCAGTTCGGCATGAACCAGCTCGGTGTCGATGTGGGTGATGCGCGCCTTGCCATAGGCGGAATCGGTGTGAATCCGCACCTGATCACCGGTCATTGAGACCGCAGGACAACCGCGTTTGTTCAACGCGATGGCCAGCAGCGCTATGGTGACCTGCTCACCGGTGGAGACCAGTACATCCATCTCCCGCCGGTTGGCATCAGGATCCAGCTGCTGGGCCATGCCCAGCAGCCGGTTGGTTTCGCCCGACATGGCGGAGACAACCACCACCACGTCGTGTCCCAGGGCGCGGGTCTGCTCGACCCGCTCAGCTACCGCCTCGATCCGCTCCAGTGTGCCGACCGAGGTGCCGCCGTACTTCTGTACATAGAGTGCCACAGATCACCTCGCCCGATTACAGGCGCTCTTCCAGCCAGGAGTGAACGGATTGCAGCGCTGCCGGCACCGCCTCAGGCTGGGTACCACCCGCCTGTGCCATGTCCGGACGACCACCGCCCTTGCCACCCACCTGCTGGGCAACCAGATTGACCAGTTCACCGGCCTTGACCTTGCCGGTCAGGTCGTTGGTGACGCCGGCGATCAGGTTGACCTTGCCATCGGCACAGGTGGCCAGCAGTACGACACCGGACTTCATCTGGTTCTTCAGTTCGTCCAGCATGCCGCGCAGGGATTTCGGATCGGCCCCTTCCAGCGCTGCAACCAGCACCTTCTGACCGTTGATCTCGATTACCTGACCCAGCAGGTCGTTACCGGCCTGAGCGGCCAGCTTGGCCTTGAGCTGCTCCAGCTCGCGCTCCATCATCTTGGCCTTGTCCAGCATCTGGCGAACCTTGTCGGCGATGCAGAACTGGTCACCTTTCACCAGTGCGGCAGCCTCTTCGATCTGCTCGCCGACCTGATGCATGAAGTCGATGGCCGCTTTGCCGGTCACCGCTTCGATACGGCGCACGCCAGCTGCGATACCGCTCTCGGCGATGATCTTGAAGAAGCCGATATCACCGGTGCGCTTGGCGTGAGTACCGCCGCACAGTTCGGTGGAGTAGTCGCCCATGCGCACCACACGCACGTCGTCTTCATATTTTTCACCAAACAGCGCCATGGCACCGGCGGACTTGGCCGCTTCCAGATCCATCAGCTGGGTGGTGATTTCGTGGTTGGCGCGGATCTGGTTGTTGACCAGCTCCTCGACCCGGCGAATCGTCGCCATGGTCAGCCCCTCGAAGTGGGAGAAGTCAAAGCGCATGCGCTCGGCCCCTACCAGAGAACCTTTCTGGGTTACGTGCTCGCCCAGAGCCTGACGCAGGGCAGCGTGCAGCAGGTGAGTCACGGAGTGGTTCAGGGCGATGGCCTGACGACGATCGCCATCAACCACGGCTTCCACTTCGGCGCCCTTCTCCAGGGTGCCCAGCTCCATGTAGCCCTTGTGGATGATCGCCTTGCCCGCTTTCAGGGTGTCGGTCACGGCAAAGATACCGTCGTCCACTTTCAGGGTACCGCTGTCGCCAATCTGGCCGCCGGACTCGGCGTAGAAGGGGGTCTCCTCCAGCACGATGACCGCTTCGTCACCGGCGATAAGACCGCTCACCTCTTCCACACCCTTGTAGATACCAACCACGCGGGTACGCTCGGTCAAGGTCTTGTAACCGGTGAAGGGGGTCTCGAAGTCGAGCTTGAGCATCTCGTTGTAGTTCACGCCGAAGCTGGAGGCTTCTTTGGCGCGAGCACGCTGCTTCTCCATCTCGGCCTTGAAGCCCTCTTCGTCGATGCCGATCTCGCGCTCGCGCACCACGTCGGCAGTCAGGTCGGCCGGGAAGCCGTAAGTGTCATAGAGCTTGAACACCACTTCGCCCGGAATAACCTTGGCATCACCCAGGTTGGCCAGAGCGCCTTCCAGCAGCAGCAGACCGCGATCCAAGGTGCGGACAAACTGCTCCTCTTCGATGCGCAGCACGCGCTCGACCAGCGGCAGCTGGGCGATCAGCTCGGCAGCGACATCCTTCATCTGCACCGCCAGCTCGGCAGCCAGTTTGTAGAAGAAGACATCGGTCGCACCCAGCTTGCGACCGTGACGCACGGCGCGGCGGATAATGCGACGCAGCACATAGCCACGACCTTCGTTGGACGGCATCACGCCATCTGCCACCAGGAAGGCGCAGGAGCGGATGTGGTCAGCGATGACGCGCAGGGACTGGTTGCTCAGATCGGTGGTGCCGACAATCTCGGCCGCTTTCTTGATCAGCGCCTGGAAGATGTCGATTTCGTAGTTGGAGTGGACACCCTGCATGATGGCGGAGATACGCTCCAGACCCATGCCAGTATCCACGGACGGACGCGGCAGCGGCTCCATGGTGCCGTCAGCCTGACGGTTGAACTGCATGAAGACCACGTTCCAGATCTCGATGAAACGGTCGCCATCCTCTTCCGGTGAGCCGGGACGGCCACCCCAGATGTGATCGCCGTGGTCATAGAAGATCTCGGTGCAGGGACCGCACGGGCCGGTATCGCCCATCGCCCAGAAGTTGTCGGAAGCGTAAGGGGCCCCCTTGTTGTCACCGATGCGCACGATGCGATCGGCCGGGACACCGACCTCTTTTTCCCAGATATCGAAAGCTTCATCGTCAGTCGCGTAGACGGTCACCAGCAGGCGATCTTTCGGCAGCTGCAGCACCTCGGTCAGGAAGCCCCATGCAAACTTGATGGCATCCTGTTTGAAGTAGTCGCCGAAGCTGAAGTTGCCCAGCATTTCGAAGAAGGTGTGGTGACGAGCGGTATAGCCGACGTTTTCCAGATCGTTGTGCTTACCACCGGCACGCACGCAACGCTGGGAAGTCGTCGCGCGATTGTAGGCACGCTTGTCTGCGCCAAGGAACACGTCCTTGAACTGGTTCATACCCGCGTTGGTAAACAACAGGGTCGGGTCGTTATGCGGTACCAGCGAGCTGGAGGAGACAACCTGGTGCCCCTGGGAACGGAAATACTCGAGAAACGCAGCGCGAATCTCTGACGTGGACATATACATGGAAAATCCTGCTTGATTCGAATACGGACTTTTAACCGCATTAATGTAAGTTTTCTGCGGGGTAAAGTAAAACGGACAGGGCCGCCACGGGCGAAAAAGCGCACATAAACGGGCCAGAAAAGAGCGCCACTGCTCACAGTGGCTTTTTTCACTGTCGAGAGGCAAAAAAGCAGCGCATAAAGAGAGATGAGATGAACAAAAGGCCGCTTTTTCGGGATTGTGCGCGCAAGCTACTGAACAGGCAGGGAAAACCTGCCACCAGGAGAGGTGAAACGACGTTTGCCACGCAGTGGCGTTACTCTTCCAGCTCCTGCAGGGCAGAGATAGCGTAACGGGCCTGATCTTGGGTAAAGCCTCGCCCCAGCAGGTATTTGAGCCACTTCATCCGCAGCTTGAAATCGGCCAGATCGGCCACCCGGGCGCGCCGTTCGAGCAGGGCAAACGCCAGTTCGAACCAGTCCAGCTCCGGCTGATCGAATGCGGCATCAATCTGCATATCGTCGAGCCCCTTGCGGCGCAGATCGAAGCGGATCTTGATGGGGCCATGGCCCTTGGCGGCACCGGCACGTACAGCCATACCGCCGTAACGTTCGTCATTGACCCAGTTGTAACCGCGGCAGTAGTCGACCACCGCCTCGATCACCTCTTCATTGAAGCCCTGCTGGCGCAGCCGGTTGGCCAGCTCTGACTCGGCACTCTCGCGGCGGGCCAAACTGCGCATGGCAAAGGCGCGGGCGGCGGTAAGCTGCTCTGCAAAGGTCGGTTCGGCAGGGTCGACCGGTTCGGTCACGGATTCATCAACCATCATAAATAACAAGGCCGGGTATCTACCCGGCCTTCCTTTGTTCCTTATTCGAACTCTTGTTCGCTTTCGGCATCGAACTCGTCTGCCTCAACCGGTGCAGCCTTGTCATCGACAGGCACTGCGCCGGAGAGCAGCAGCTCGCGCAAGCGGGCTTCCACTTCGCCAGCCATCACCTTGTTCTCGGCGAACAGCTTCATCACGTTGGCCTTGCCCTGACCGATCTTCTCGCCGTTGTAGCTGTACCAGGCACCGGCCTTGTCGATCAGCTTGTGCTTGACACCGAGATCCACCAGCTCGCCCTCTTTGGAGATACCGGCGCCGTAGAAGATCTGGAATTCAGCCTGCTTGAAGGGCGGGGCCACCTTGTTCTTGACCACTTTGACGCGGGTCTCGTTACCGACCACTTCGTCGCCTTCCTTGATGGCGCCGATACGACGGATATCCAGACGCACGGAGGCGTAGAATTTGAGCGCGTTACCACCGGTAGTGGTCTCCGGGCTACCGAACATGACGCCGATCTTCATCCGGATCTGGTTGATGAAGATGCACAGGCAGTTGGCGTTCTTGATGTTGGCAGTCAGCTTGCGCAGCGCCTGGGACATCAGACGGGCCTGCAGGCCAACGTGGGAATCACCCATCTCCCCTTCGATTTCCGCTTTCGGCGTCAGGGCTGCCACGGAGTCGACGATGATGACGTCAACCGCGTTGGAGCGAACCAGCATGTCGCAGATCTCCAGCGCCTGTTCACCGGTATCCGGCTGGGAGATGAGCAGGTCGTCGACGTTGACGCCCAGCTTGGCAGCGTAGATAGGGTCGAGGGCGTGTTCCGCATCGACGAAGGCACAGGTTTTACCTTTCTTCTGGGCTTCCGCGATCACCTGCAGGGTGAGGGTGGTTTTACCGGAAGATTCCGGGCCGTAGATTTCGACGATACGGCCACACGGCAGACCGCCGATGCCCAGCGCCACGTCCAGAGAGAGGGAGCCAGTGGAGATGGCTTCGATATCCATGGTCTTGCTGTCGCCCAGACGCATGATGGAACCTTTGCCGAACTGCTTTTCAATCTGACCCAGCGCAGCCGCCAGTGCCTTCTGTTTGTTCTGATCCATGCCAATCTCCGCTGGAAATCGTGAGTAAGAAGTGAAGTTGGGCTAAGTATACTGTCTATTCATACAGTATCAAGCCCAATTTATCTGAGCAGGGCCAACAGACCCGACAAGGCCTGTCTCACCGCCTGCTGGCGCACCTGTCGGCGATCCCCGTCGAAGCGGGCGAGCAGGGAGTGGTGACGACCGTTGCGATCGGCCCAGGCGAACCAGACGGTGCCGACCGGCTTGCCCTCGGTGGCGCCACCGGGGCCGGCGATGCCACTGATGGCAACGCTGATGGAGGCAGAAGAGTGCGCCAGCGCGCCGCGGGCCATCTCCAGCACCACCGCTTCGCTCACGGCACCGTGCTGTTCAAGGCTATCGCTGCTCACCCCCAACATCTGCTGCTTGGCCTCGTTGGTGTAGGTGACAAATCCGCGATCGAACCAGCCGGAGCTGCCCGCGATGTCGGTGATGGCGCTGGCCACCCCGCCGCCGGTACAGGATTCGGCGGTCGCCGCCAGCCAGCCCCGCTGGCCAAGGGCCCGTCCCAGCTCGATGGCAAGGTGCTCTATCTCTGCATCCAGTTTCATCACGACTCCTTCTGATCCGCTCAAGAGGCACATTATGCGATCCTGCTAGCGCCGCCCGCAACCACGGCAGACCGCCCCTGCCTGCCGCAATGTGAGGTGCCGCACCTGTGTCATGCCTTCAATAGCGCAGAGCAACCGCGCCCGGAACACCCGCTCCCCCGTCGCGGCGCTTATGTGTAGAATGGCGCCATCAAGCCCAAGGCTCATCACCGCAGACACTGGCCCGCAGAGGCCCCTTCTGGAACAGAACATGACCGCACAACACCAAGCCAGCGGCGCCACAAGCTCCGCTCCCGGCGCCAATCTGAGCGCCCACACGCCCATGATGCAGCAGTACCTTGGCCTCAAGGCCGAGAACCCGGAGATCCTGCTGTTCTACCGGATGGGCGACTTCTACGAGCTGTTCTATGACGATGCCCGCAAGGCCTCCCAACTGCTCGATATCTCCCTGACCAAGCGCGGCCAGTCGGCTGGCAGCCCCATCCCAATGGCGGGGGTGCCCTATCACGCTATCGAAGGGTATCTGGCCAAGCTGGTGCAGCTCGGCGAATCCGCCGCCATCTGCGAACAGGTGGGGGATCCCGCCACCAGCAAGGGGCCGGTGGAGCGCAAGGTTATTCGCATCATCACCCCGGGCACCGTCTCCGACGAGGCGCTGCTCAGCGAGCGACAGGACAACCTGATCGCAGCCGTCTACCACGATGGCCGCCGCTTCGGCTATGGCACCATGGACATCGGCTCCGGCCGCTTCTTCATCAACCAGTTCGAGAAAGAAGAGACCCTGCTGGCAGAGCTGCAGCGCACCAATCCGGCCGAGCTGCTCTACCCGGAATCCTTCGAATTCCTGCACCATATAGAGGGTCGCCGCGGCCTGCGTCGCCGCCCGGAGTGGGAGTTTGAGCTGGGCACCGCCCGCAAGCTGCTCTGCCAGCAATTCGGCACCCAGGATCTGGTGGGCTTTGGTGTCGACAAGAGCGAGACCGCCCTGTGCGCCGCTGGTTGTCTGATGCAGTACGTCAAAGATACCCAGCGCACCGCCCTGCCCCACATCCGCAACGTACGCCTCGAGCAGCCAGATCATGCGGTCATCATGGATGCCGCTACCCGCCGCAATCTGGAGCTGACCCAGAATCTGGCCGGTGGCTATGAAAATACCCTGGCCGAGGTGCTGGATCGCACCGCCACTCCCATGGGCAGCCGCCTGCTCAAGCGCTGGATCCACCAGCCGATCCGCGATCGGGTGATCCTGAAAGGTCGCCAGAGCACCATCAAGGAGCTCATTGAGCAGAACCTCTATGACGAGCTGGGCAACCTGCTGCGTCAGGTGGGGGATGTGGAGCGGGTGCTGGCTCGTCTGGCCCTGCGCTCGGCCCGCCCGCGCGACCTCACCCGTCTGCGTCAGGCCTTCGCCCAGTTACCCGAGTTGCAGCGCCTGCTGACGGACAACGAGCACGAAGCGGTGCAACAACTGGCCGAGCGTGCCAGCACCTTCCCCGAGCTGCTCGACCTGCTGGAGCGTGCGGTGATGGAGGTGCCGCCGGTGCTGATCCGCGATGGTGGCGTCATTCGTGACGGCTTCAATCAGGAGCTGGACGAGCTACGGGATCTGGCCAACGGTGCCACCGCCAGCCTCGCCCGCATCGAAGAGCGGGAAAAACTGCTGACCGGCATCAACACCCTCAAGGTGGGTTACAACAAGGTGCACGGCTTCTATATAGAGGTGAGCCGCGCCAACAGCCATCTGGTGCCGGCCCACTACATCCGCCGTCAGACCCTCAAGAACAACGAACGCTACATCATCGATGAGCTGAAGAAGTACGAGGACAAGGTGCTCACCGCCCAGTCCCAGGCGCTGGCGCTGGAGAAACGGCTCTACGAAGAGTTGCTCGATGCTCTGCTGCCCCACCTCAGCGATCTGCAGGATTCCGCCGCAGCACTGGCGGAGCTGGACGTGCTGGCCAACCTGGCCGAGCGGGCCGAGACCCTCGACTATCGCTGCCCCACCCTCATCGACGAGGATCAGATCATCATCGAGGCGGGCCGCCATCCGGTGGTGGAGCAGGTGATGACAGATCCCTTTATCGCCAACCCTATCCGGCTGGAGCGGGAGCGGCGGATGCTGATCATCACCGGCCCCAACATGGGCGGTAAATCGACCTACATGCGCCAGACCGCGCTGATCGTGCTGCTGGCCCATATCGGTGCCTTCGTCCCCGCCGACAGCGCCCGCATCGGCCCCATCGACCGCATCTTTACCCGCATCGGGGCATCGGACGATCTCGCCTCCGGCCGCTCCACCTTTATGGTGGAGATGACCGAGACCGCCAATATCCTCAACAACGCCACCGCCCGCAGTCTGGTGCTGATGGACGAGATTGGCCGCGGCACCAGCACCTACGACGGCCTCTCGCTGGCGTGGGCCTGTGCCGGACAGCTGGCGAGCAAGATTGGCGCCTACACCCTGTTCGCCACCCACTACTTCGAGCTGACCCGCCTACCCGAGCTGATGAGCGGGCTGGCCAACGTTCATCTGGATGCAGTGGAGCACGGCGACACCATCGCCTTTATGCACGCGGTGCAGGAAGGGGCGGCCAGCCGCTCCTACGGCCTGCAAGTGGCGGCGTTGGCCGGGGTGCCGAAATCGGTGATCCAGCAGGCCCGCCACAAACTGCATGAGCTGGAGAGTGCCACTCCGGTCGCCGCTGGTGAAAGCCGCCCGGCTCCGGTGACTCTCGCCCCGCAGCCTCATCCGGTGGTGGAAGAGCTGGAAGCGCTGCGCCCCGACGAGCTCACCCCCCGTCAGGCTCTGGATCTGCTCTATCGTCTCAAGCAGATGCTGTAAGCACTGGCTGCCGTGCAAGCATGCAAAAGGGGAACCGCGAGGTTCCCCTTTTTATATTCAGCACCCGGCAAACCAGTCAGGCCACCGCCCGCACCTCTCCACGGGCCCGCAGCAGGCTCTGGCGCCCCTGCCAGTAACCCTGCAGATAGCCGGACTCCAGCTTGACCGGATCCTGGGTAAAACGGGAGACCATGAAATCGGCCGGTGGCGCGATCACCTCGATCTCGCAATCGGCAGGGGGATTGGCAATGAAATCGAGTGCCCGGTTGTAGGCGAGATCCCGCTCCAGCATGGCTTGCGCCAGCGCAGGCTGGGTTTTCAGCAAGGCTTTGACCATCCAGCAGAAACGGGTCGGCTTCTTGCGATAGCCCCAGGGTTCCGACAGCACCACCGTCATCCGCCGCGCCCCGCGCCGATAGGCCTCTATCACCGGAATGGAGTCGCTGATGCCGCCATCAGCCATCGGGCGACCATCGACGCAGGGGGTATCGTGCTGCACCACCGGCAGAGCGCAGGTGGCAGTCAGCACCTCATCCATGTTGTCAGGCCGCACCGGCAGATAGATGGCCTTGCCGCTCGCCACATCGGTCGCCACCGCGTAGAAGGGAATGTCGCGGGCGCAGAAAGTGTCGAGATCGAGCGGGAAGCGATGGCGACTGGCTTGCCACAGCCAGCCGATGTCCACCAGATCGCCCCCTTTGACGAAACGCAGGGGATCGAGAAAACGGGAGCTGCAAGCCAGCTCGGTGATGATGTGGTGACTGCGGCGCGGCTGCTCGCTCAGGTAGGAGACCAGATTGGTGGCACCGGCCGAGACGCCCATGACGAAATCGAACGGGTAGTGGTGACTTTCGACAAACGCATCGAGCACGCCGCTGGCAAAGATGCCGCGCATCGCGCCCCCTTCGACAATCAGGGCGCAAGAGTGGGGATTAAACATAACAAGGCTCCGTCAGCTGTAATACCTGCCGGGATCGATCCCGGCCCAGTGATGGACGCCTTCATGCAGAACATCAAGACGCCGCAGCAGGACGATTCAGGCTCACTCGCGCAAGCCAGAAGCGGGCAGGAGCAAACCTGAACCGTGAAGCGACCCCCAGTATATGCAGCGCACCAACCTTCAAAAAATGAATTTAAATAATAAAAAACATGCCTTCTTGGCATGATTTAGCACATCAGAAGAGACGGCCCTTTATCCGCTAACAGCACCATCAGGATCAAGGCAGCCCGGGCCCGAACGTCCCGTCGACGGGGTTGTAGTGGTAGGCCCGATAGTCAAAGTCCACCTTATCAAGGCGCGGATTGGCCAACTCGAACAACAGGCGCCTGGGGAGCTGCGCCTGCTCGAGGGAAGGTTTGAAGTGGCGCAGCCAGAGCTGTTGCAGCGAGCCATCCCGCCACGCCAGCTTGAGGCCGACCGAGAGGCGGCGGATGGCGGCCTGATTATCCTTGTGGGTGTAGAAGAGGTGGAGGAAGGGATAGTGCAGCGCCACTCGCCGATCCACGGTGAGACCGGGCAGATCACTGTGCTGCTCCTGCTCGATAAAGAGCTCGTTGGCACCGCGGCAGAAGAGGTCGATGCGACCGCGAGCCACCAGCTTGAACAGCCGCTCGTAACCGTCGATCTCCTGTACCTTGAATCCCCCATGACGCAGGATCTCCGCATCCTGCCAGCCACGCCCCTGCCCGTGCAGAAATTGTTGCAGGTCGGTCAGGGTATTGACCCTTGCCACTGCGTCGGCCTGCTGCGGGCTGACAAAGCAGATGCGATAACCGAGGATGCCCAGCTCCACCGGAAAGCGGACGTAATCCAGCGCTTCGCTCTCTGCGGCCGGGCGCAGACTGTCGGCCACAAACAGATTGGGGTATTGCTGAGTCTGCACAATCTGTCGCATCCGGATACGGTTCATCGGCGGCGCGGTTCGCAGCTCGTAGTCACCGAAGCTGTCGCGGGTCTTCTCCAGCGCCAGCTGCAACAGATCGCGAAAATAGAGGGTACGCAAGTCCCGATCGCTTTCGGGGCTGATATGAGTGATGACGTCACTCGCCCGTAGGGGAGTGGCAAGGAGGGAAAGACTGCACAGCAGCAAGCAGGAAGCGAGGCGATGAAAGGTCATACTGCTCATCCCGGAAATACAGGCTCACTAGAGTGTAGCGCCGGGACGAGCAGCCTTCTAAAGGGAAGCCCGGCCTACCAGAACAGCTGGCCCAGCAGGGGCGCCAGCAGCACGGTCACCATACCGGCGATCATCATCACCATGCTGGAGACCACTCCCTCTTCATTTCCCATCTGATAAGCCCTGGCAGTACCGGCTCCGTGGGCCGAGGCACCAAACCCCGCCCCCTTGCCGAGGCGGCTGCGAATGGCCAGCACGGTGAGCACGCTCTCCCCCACCGCCATGCCGATGACACCGGTGAGCACCACAAACAGCGCAGTGAGATCGCTCTGACCACCGATGGCGCGGGTCGCCTCCACCGCAAACGGCGTGGTGATGGAGCGCATCGCCAGACTGCGTTGCAGCATGTCGGAGAGATCGAGCCAGCGAGCCAGCAGCACGGTACTCCCCACCGCCATAATGACCGAGGCGACCACCCCCACCGACAGCGACAGCCAGTGGCGACGAATGAGCTGGCGGTTCTCGTAGACCGGCACCGCGAAGGCGACGGTCGCCGGGCCCAGCAGCCAGAGCAGCCAGTGGGATTCCGCCATGTAGTCCTGATAGGGGATGTGGAACAGCAGCACCACGGCCACCAGCAAAGTCGGCGCCAGCAGCAGCGGCATCAGCGGCAGAATGCGCTTTTTGCCGTAGAGCCATTTGCTGGCGTAGTAGAAGAGCAGGGTGAGGGCGAAACAGATCAGCCCGAGCAGGGTATCAGACATGGCGGCGACTCCGGCGGGCCAGTTTCAGTTCGAGGCGGTAAACCCGATCCACCACCAGAGCCGTGGTACCGAGCACTAGCGTAGTGCTCACCAGCAACACCACCATGATGCGCCACCCCTCCTGCAACAGCAGATCCTGATAGTTGACCACCGCCACCACGGCGGGCACGAAGAAGAGCAGCATCTCGGCCAGCAACCAGCGCGCACCCGCGCTGAACCACTCGGCTTTGACCACTCCGAGCAGGATGCAGGCCAGCAGCAACAGCATGCCGGTGAGGTTGGCGGGCAGCGGCAGATGGAGGGTACGCACCGCGGTATCGGCCAGCAGCCAGATGGCTGCCAGCAACACAATCTGGAAGGGAGTCTGTAACCAGCGCAAGCAGAGGGCTTTCATGATCATCGTCTTTCTGTGAACCGGCTCACAGTATAGAGTTGAGCAAAACCTGCCAGAAATGAATTAAAATTATCGAATTCATGCCGAATAGGCATACTTCATCCCGTACCCGCCAACACGAGTCGAGAGAGTCCATGGATATTCGCGCCCTGCGCTATTTTGTCGAACTGGTGCGGGAAAAGAGCTTCACCCGCGCCTCTGAAAAGCTGTTCGTCACCCAGCCCACCATCAGCAAGATGATCCGCAATATCGAAGAGGAGCTGGGCCAGCCCCTGCTCAACCGGGAAGGGCGCCGCTTCACCCTGACCGACAGCGGCCAGGTGCTGTTCAACCGTGCCCAGACCATCTTGGCGGAGATGCAGCAGCTGGAGGCCGAACTGGCGGATCTGCAGAGCCTGCAACATGGTCGCCTCACCCTCGGCATTCCCCCCATGGTGGGTCACGTCTATGCGGATCTGATCCGCGCCTACCGCACCCGCTATCCCAAGGTGGAGCTGACCCTGGTGGAGTACGGCGGTCGCCGCATTGAACAGGCGGTGCTGGAGGGGGAGCTGGATCTCGCCATCACCATGCTGCCGACCAAAGAGGGGGGGGCCCTCAGCGCGCTGGAGCTGGATCAATACCCGATCCGGGTAGTGCTGCCGGAGCAACCCCGCTGGCATGGCGAGGCGCCGCTGCGGCTGAAGTCCCTGCAGGAGGAGCCCTTCCTGCTCTATACCCAGGCGTTTACCCTGAGCGAGCGGCTGGAGCAGGCGTGTCAGGAGGCGGGCTTTGTGCCGCAGGTGGCAGCGCGCAGCAGCCAGTGGGATTTTCTCACCGCCATGGTACGCAGCGGCATGGGGGTCGCCTTCTTGCCGGAGCCGGTCTGCCACCGGCTGACCCCGGATGGTCTGGTGCTACGGCCGCTGGAGCCCGAATTGAGCTGGCGGCTCGGGGTGATCTGGCCGAGCGAGCGCTATCTGTCGCGCACCGCCGAGGCCTGGCTGGCCCTCTGCCGCCAGCGGCAAGCACCTCAGTAATCGCCGAAGCGATTGGTCTGCGGATTATAGAAGTAGGGGCGGTAATCGAAGCTGATCCCGTCGAGGAAGGGATTATCCAGTCGCAACAGTCGGCGCTGGGAGAGCTTGGCAAAGGCGATTGCCGGGCCAAAGCTCTTGCGCCACAGCGCCTGTAGCGAGCCATCCTGCCATGCCAGCTGCAACCCCCGCTCGACCCGCTGCAGCGCCTCGCGATTGTTGGGATTGGTGTAGAAAACCCGGGGCAGCGGGTAGTAGATCAACAGCGCGTCATCCACCAGCAGATCCGTCATCTCCTTGTGGGTCAGCTGCTCGCTGCGCAGCTCGCTCACCCCGCGGCAGAAGAGATCGAAGCGGCCCCGCGCCACCATCTTGAACAGCTTCTCGTACCCCTCCACCTCCACCGCCTCCATCCCGGCGTAGCGCAGGATATCCACATCCAGCCACCCCTTGCCCTGACCGAAGGTAAACTGCCGCAGCCCCTTGAGGTCGGTCACTTTGCTCACCGCCCCCTTTTGCTGCGGGCTGACAAAACAGATGCGGTAGCTGACGATCCCCAGATGGATGGGAAAACGGACATAGGCGAGCCCCAGATCCTCGCGGGTGCTACTGTAGCTGTCCATTACAAAGAGGTTGGGATAGCTGTCGAGCTGCATGCTGAGCCGCTCGCGCGCCTTGGTCATGGGCGGCGCAGGCTCCAGCAGATAGTCGCCAAACTGCTCACGGGTCTTGTCGAGGGCGAGCCGCAGCAGCTCCCGATCATAAGTGGTACGCGGATCCCGCTCGCTCTCCGGGCTGATATGGGTAAACCGGGTGGCCGCCTGTCCGGTCAGCGACAACACGCAGAGCAGAGCGGCAGCCAGCAGATGCAGGGGTGACATAAACCGCGCCTTGGCTGAAAGGGTACTTTCAGTGTAGCCCTGAGCGTGGGCACCCCACCTTGGCGCGGCCTGTGCGAGGATAAGCAACACGACAAACAGGGGGATGCGGGCAGATATCCTCACGAGTCACATCGCCTCCGGGCCGCCACAGGCCCGGAGAGCAGGTTCACACCGTGCCCGGTACTACTCTTCGCCGATGGGAGCGGCGATCCACTTCATCAGCGTCAGCATATCCTGCGGCGCCACCCCCACCGACAGCCCGCGCTTGCCGCCGCTCACCAGGATCTCGTCAAACTGCAGCGCCGACTCGTCGAGCACGGTGGGCAGCAGTTTCTTCTGGGCCAGCGGGCTGATGCCACCCACCTTGTAACCGGTCAGCTTCTCCGCTTCCGCCGGTTTCATCATCTCCACCTTCTTGAGGCCAGTCGCCTTGGCCAGCTGCTTCAGACTGCACATACCGGATGAGGGAACGATGGCCACCACCGCCTGCTTGTCGTGATGGGCGACCAGGGTCTTGAACACCTGCGCCTCCGGCAGCCCGAGCTGGGTCGCGGCATGCTTGCCGAAATCGTCGTGGGCTTCGCATTCGTAGGGGTAAAGCTTGTGGGGAATTTTGAGCTTCTTCAGCAGGTTGATGGCAGGAGTCATGATGGATGCCTTGAATCGAATCGCATAAAAACAAGGCCAAACAGTCTGCTCCTCACTCTGGGGTGATGCAAGGGGGGATGGAAGTTGCAAGGGCCATTGACTGGCCGCCATGCCATGCACGCTGGTGGCGAGCGACCAGAACACTTGACCAAACAGAGCCCAAACGGGTATTGCTTTAACCCTTTGACGCCGCCACAACCCATACCGCAGGAGCCCATATGCAACTAACCCCACCCCAACCGCCTCAGGACGATGATGTTGAAGCGCTGCGCATTGGCCTGACGGGCTACAACGTAAGCCAGGCAGGCCCTCAACTGTACGAACTTCGGCGCGAGCGGATCGCCAGCTTTATCAAGGATAAAGAGGGCAAGGTACACGGCGGCATCATCGCCGACATCAAGTGGGGCTGGCTGCACGTCGACTGGCTCTGGATCGACGAAAGCATCCGCCGCGATGGCTGGGGCGGCCGCCTGCTCGGCGCCATGGAGCAGTACGCCCAAAGCAAGGGCATCAGCAACTACCATCTGGAAACCACCAGTTTTCAGGCCCTCCCCTTCTATCAGAAGCAGGGTTACGAGGTCTTTGGCCAGCTGCCCGATATGCCGCCGGGGCATATCAGTTACTTCCTGAAAAAGCAGGACAAGTGATGACATTCCAGCGCCTTGCCAACGTCAATATCGTGATCCGCCCGTTCGAACCTGCTGATGCCGACGAGTTTGTCCGCGCGGCCCACGAATCGATCGAGACGGTCGGTAAATGGATGAGCTGGTGCTCCCATTCATTTACTCGGGAGAGCGCACTGGAGTGGTTTACCAGCTGCGAGCAGGATTGTGCGGCGAGACGCGCCTTTGACATGGGCATCTTCTGCGCCACTACCGGCCAACTGCTGGGTGGCGCAGGCATCAACCAGCTGTCGCCCCATCATCGTTACGGCAATATCGGTTACTGGGTACGCCAATCCCGCCAAGGCTGCGGCATCGCCCGACAAGCGGTCGCCCTGCTCCGTGACTTTGGCTTTCAGCAGTTAGGCCTATTTCCGTAATGGGGATTGGCAACAGTGCCAGCGAAGCTGTTGCTATCGCAGCAGGGGCAACCTTTGAGTGCTGGGCAAGAAACCGCATATTTCTCCATGGCCAGCCTATGGATGCGAATGTTTATGCCCTTATTACAGCCTACTAAATCTTGCAGTAGAGTAAATCTTATCGACCTCGATAACCTGCATGGACGATGGTCATGGAAAACTCACTCTGCACTTGCACCTAGGCACCCCAGACACAGAAGCCAAAATAGCGTACCCCTCAGAATTTCATTATATAAGACCCTATTATTTATGTTGGGACGTATATAGTATTCGCTTCAACTTAAAAACCAACTCTTAAGTGAGCATATGTATTAACCAAGAAGGTGTCACCTAAATAGTAGTAACGCCAAAATATTGAAAATGGATGTTTCACTGTCAACATTGCAGAAATAGTTTGCTCTGCACGAATTTTGTCCACCTCTGGAGATTTTTTATTTCTTAAAACGCGTCTAGCATTCAATAAATCTGTGTAGTGATCCCATAACTGCTCCATCAAGGCCTCACGACTTATACCTCGCAATGCAGTATTTTCAAGGTTAAAACATTCATCAAGTAATCTTGCCGTGTTTATCATTTCTTGAGTCGGATTCTGGCTAGTAGTTCCGACCATCACCCTATCTGACGGTGCTGATGGCATCTTGCAACTAATTAATGAGCCTACATCCAAGGTACCATCTGTACAGTCAAGAAGATTGACATGTCGATTACTTTTGATGCTATTACAACGCGAGCAAGAGTAAAAAAGATTCTCCCAAGAATATTTTAACGCATCATCACCCTCATGAGGAATAAAATGTTCTACTTCTACATCTTGAATCTCATCACGTTCACAAAGATAACATTTTTCAAAGAACATTGGTTTTAACACTACGAGAACTTCCTCTTTAGTGTAATGACCTCTTGCTATACATGCCGGTGCCGGATAAATTCGAGTAACATTAAACATCTGCTACTCCTCACCATCATTAGCATCAAGAAGTGCATTCTTACCAAGGAGAAGAAACGCTTTCGACTTCGAATCCAATCGTGCTTCATGAGGCTCAATTAAATTAACAACCTTTTGCACCTCATCTTTGTTAATAGGCCTTTTATTTATAAGTTTAGCCATCAACTCCAGCTGCTCATTTAATAGGTGAGATGTACTATCAACACCTAGCAAACCTTTCAAAATTGACTCATAAGAATACATAGATAAGTCTTCTAAACACTCCATTTTGCTTAAGTCATAAATGACAGCGTCATTTACTGATTGGACCACAAATGGTGAATGCGTTGTAATAATAAACTGTATTTTGGGGAATGCATTATCGAAAAATGAGAATATCTTTCTTTGAATTGAAACATGTAAATGTGCATCTATCTCATCAATCAAAACAAATCCAACGATTTCATCTGCTGATACATCCCTCAGCTCAACCTTCATTAACAAATCAGCATATATACTCAGTATAGAGCTATACCCTGATGATAATTCATTAAATCTAAATGGTATTTTACCTGGCTGAACAATGTAAAAAACTTGCTCCTCCGGACTATATTGCAGCGCCAATGCTGGGTCTTCAAATAAACTTTGCAGATCTTTCTCTACCTTTTTAAACCATTCATCAATAAATTCCGCCTTGCTTTTGTCTTTTTCTCTAGCAATAATATGACTTCCATAATTGAAATATCCAACCAGATACTTCTCAAATTTATCACTTGAGTCGACCTGAAGCCATTCATGTTTCCCACTACTTTTTATCGATGCTATGCTATCAACCTTACCATCACTTGCCAATTGATTGGCTAGACGATTAGCTTCAAAAAAACGGAATATAAGATTATTTGAATCAACTAACCTAAATATTTCTTCGACATTGGTAAATCCTATTTTACTTTTTGAATTTTGTGCAAGTTCAAATTGCAACTCCTTAAGTTTATGTTGATTATAAGGATAGTTGGCATCTGAAACGTCCATTGAAGAAAGTCTTCTGTTACGCGATTCTATCTCATTTAAGATAGTAGCTTCTGACCTGATATTTCGTTTTAAAAAACTCTGTAAATATTTATCAAGTTGATTTAGAAGTCTTGTCTTACCACAACCATTAGCTCCTGTTATGATAAGATTTTTATTATCTAGCTTTATTTTTATTTTTTTGTCTAAACTACCATCCAGTTCGAAATCAATGTACTCAATCATCCGCATCTCCTAAAAAATCAAAAGTAATTTCAAATAAATGAATTCTACACGAACCACATTAACATTAAAGCTATTAGTTAATTATGGAAGGCGGTACCGTAATTCAGTAGGGTTAATATTGTGTGTAATGCTCTCTGTTTATTGAACTCTATGACCACCTCTGAAACTATCGCGGGCACGGTTTTGGTTCCCCCTCTTATTCGCTGAGGCGAGCCCGCTTGTCCAGGCCGCGAGACAGGATGTCGAGCGAGCGGCGCCGGGCCATGGATGGCTCGTCGCCGCGTGCCGTCGGACAAGCGGGTGAGCCGAAGGAACCCGACGTAAGTCGGGCGAATAAGCGGGGGAGAAGACCTTTGGTGCATTTTTTGAAGAGAGCGGGTCTTTCCAAAGTCACTCGCCCCGGCCCGAAGGGCGGGCGAAAACCCTTCGAGGCCAGCGGCCTCGCGTCCTGCACGGCAAAGCCGTGCCATCGACTATCCCCCGGACGATTACGCCTGACGGCTAATCGACCCTACGATTGCACGGCGCAGCCGTGCCTGCTTGCCACAGGCACGGAATCTGGCTGGACGCCGGGATGCCACCGGCAAAAGGGGCGTGGCCGCCCCTATCGGCCCAAGAAGGGTTCCCAATCTTTAAACACCGGCTGCAACCCCGCCTGCCGCACGGCGGCGGCCACTTCCCCCACCGGGCGGTCGTCGTGTATGGCGAACTGCTCCAGCTCCTCGGCATCCCCTTCGGCATAGCCACCCGGCTGGGTGCGCGACTCGGCCGACATCTGGGTGATGCCAAGGCGCACCGCGCCGTTGCGAAAGGTGGCCGATTCGCGGGTGGAGAGCGACAAGTCCAGCGTGGGCGAGAAGAGGCGCCAGGCGCAGATAAGCTGGGCCAGCTGACGATCCGACATGACCACGGCAGGCTCCAGCCCACCGGTGCAGGGGCGCAGGCGCGGGAAGGAGAGCGAGTAGCGGCTCTGCCAGTGGTGGCGCTCAAGCCAGCTCAGATGCTCGGCGACAAAGTAGCTGTCGGCGCGCCAGTCCGAGGAGAGGCCGATCAGCGCCCCCAGCCCAATCTTGTCGATACCGGCGCGACCGAGCCGATCCGGTGTGGCGAGGCGCCACGCGATGTCCCGCTTGTTGCCACGCAGGTGGTGGCGGGCGTAGGTGGGGGCGTGGTAGGTCTCCTGATAGACCATGACCGAATCGAGGCCGAGGCTTTTCAGCTCGGCATATTCGGCCTGCGAGAGGGGCTGCACCTCCATCCCCACCGTGCTGAAGTGGCGGCGGATGATGGGCATCACCTCGCGAAAATAGGCGAGCCCCACCTTGTGCTCGTGCTCGCCGGTCACCAGCAGCACGCTGTCAAAACCGCGCGCCTTGATGGCCAGACACTCGCGCTCTATCTCCTCTACATTCAGGGTTTTGCGCTTGAGGCGGTTGCTCATGGAGAAGCCGCAGTAGGTGCAGTCGTTGGCGCAGAGGTTCGACAGATAGAGCGGCACATAGAAGCCGATGGTGTTGCCAAAGCGCTGGCGGGTGAGCCGCTCGGCCTCGGCCGCCATCTGCGGCAGATACGCCTCGGCGGCTGGCGAGATCAGCGCCATAAAGTCGCTCAGGGTACGGCGCGGTGCGCTTAGGCCTCGCGCTACATCGGCGGCAGTTTTGGCGCGGATCTGCATGCCGATATCGTCCCACTCCAGTTCGTGCCAGCGGTCGAGAAAGGTTGGCTCCTTAGTCCTCACCCCCAGCCCCTCTCCCTTATTTTGTGAAGAGCCGAGAGGGGGGCTATCACTCGGGCGCACTTGGGGTTGTACAAAAGGCTCGAAGTCACTCATCGCGCCAGCATCATGACTCATAACGCCCCCAGAAAATCGGTGAGCGGGCTGGAGGCTTGGGCCTGCAGGGCGCGGGCGCCGAGACCTGCCTCATAGGCGCTGCGACCGGCAGTGCAGGCCAGTGCAAAGGCGCGGCCCATGGCGACCGGGTCGCCGCTCACCGCGATGGCGGTGTTGACCAGCACGGCATCGGCGCCCAGCTCAAAAGCGGCGGCGGCATGGCTCGGCGCACCGATGCCCGCATCAACTACCACAGGCACATTGGCCTGCTCGACGATGATGGAGAGAAACTCCCGGGTCACCAGCCCCTGATTGGAACCGATGGGGGCGCCCAGCGGCATCACGGCGGCGCAGCCCACCTCTTCCAGCCGCTTGCAGAGCACGGGGTCGGCACCGCAGTAGGGCAGCACCACGAAGCCCTCTTTCACCAGCTGCTCGGCGGCTTTCAGCGTCTCGATGGGATCGGGCAGCAGATAGCGCGGGTCGGGGTGGATCTCCAGCTTCAGCCAGTTTGTGCCCAGCGCCTCGCGGGCGAGATGGGCGGCAAATAACGCCTCGGCGGCGGTCTTGGCGCCGGAAGTGTTGGGCAGCAGCTTGACCCCGAGTTGCCGCAAGGGGCTCAGGATATCGTCGTGGGCCTTGCCCGGTTCGAGCCGCTTGATAGCCATGGTGACCAGTTGGGATCCGCTCGCCTCGATGGCGGCGGCCATCAGTTCCGGGCGGGCAAACTTGCCGGTGCCGGTAAAGAGGCGCGATGAGAAGGTGTGATCGGCAATGGTCAGCATGTCAGCCTCCGGCAATGGCGGTAAAGAGGTGAAGTTCGTCCCCGTCATTGAGACGGGTCTCGGCCCAGCGGCCACGGGGCAGCACGGCCCCATTTAGGGCTACCGCCACTCCCTGTGGATTAACGTCTTGCGCCGCCAGCAGGTCGGCCACGCTCTGCCCTGCCGTCAGCGGCTGGGCTTTATCGTTGAGTCGGATGGTGAGGGTCATGGGGTGATCTCCTTATCGTGTGCCGGGCATCGGCGCTGCCCGCAAACCGGGCAATCGGGGTCGGGAGCCAGAGTGAGGGTCTGCCACTGATGGGTCAAAGCATCGAAGCGGCGCAATGTGCCAGCGACCGGACTTGGCAAACCGAGCAGCAGTTTCAATGCCTCCAGCGCCTGCAAAGAGCCCATCACCCCGACCAGCGGGCCGGTGACGCCGCTGGTTTCGCAGCTCTGGCTCACCTTGGTATCCAGCGGATAGAGGCAGGCGTAACAGGCGTGCTCACTGCTGGTGCGCGCCATCAGCTGCCCCTGCCACCCCACTGCGGCGGCGGAGATCCACGGCTTGCCCTGAGCCACGCAGGCGGCGTTGATGGCTTGCCGAGTGGCGAGGTTGTCGCAGCAGTCGATCACCAGATCTACCTCGGCCACAAACTCCGGCAGGCTGGCGGCATCGAGCCGCTGGTTGATGGCAATCAGCTCCACCAGTGGGTTGTGGGCAGCCAAGCGCTCGCGGGCCAGCTCCGCCTTGGAGTGGTTGACCGCCTCGCTATCGAACAGGATCTGGCGCGGCAAGTTGCTGGAATCGACCGTATCGCCATCGGCCAGCCACAAGGTGCCCACACCGGCCCCGGCCAGATAGAGGGCGAGCGGCGAGCCAAGCCCGCCGAGACCGACGATCAGTACGGACTTATCTTTCAGCCGCGCCTGACCCGCCTCCCCTACTTCCGCCAGCATCAGCTGGCGGCCGTATCGCAAATACTCAGCATCAGAGAGCATGGGCAGCCTCCTGCAAGTCGGTCATGAGCAGTGCTGAACGCGGCTCATCCCCTGTCCCCACGGCCGCGAACAGCCGTTCGGTCGCCCCCTGCCAGTCGTCGCTGGCAGTAATGGCCGAGACCAGCGCGATACTGCCGACCCCGCTTGCCTTGACCGCCGCCACCCGCTCCTCGCTGATGCCACCGATGGCCACCGTCGGCCACTCCGCCATCAGGGCGCGGTAGCGGTGCAACCGCACCAGCCCCTGCGGGCGTGAAGGCATCGCCTTGGTATTGGTCGGGAAGATATGACCCAGCGCCATATAGGAGGGGGCCAGCTCGCGGGCTCGCATCAGCTCGAAGTAGCCGTGGGTGGAGATGCCAAGGCGCAGCCCGGCCGCCTGAATGGCGGCGAGATCGGCGGTCTCCATATCCTCTTGCCCCAGATGCACGCCCCAGGCGCCCGCCTCGATGGCCTGCTGCCAGTAGTCGTTGATAAAGAGCCGCGCCCCATAGCGGCGACCAAGCGCCACAGCATCACGAATGGCCGGCGCCACCTCTGCGGCGGGCAGATTCTTGATCCGCAGCTGGATGGTTTTGACCCCCTGCCCCAGCAGGCGGCGCAGCCACTTGACCGAATCCACCACCGGATAGAGGCCGAGGTTGTGTTCGGTCGGCGCAAAGGGGCCCTGCGGCAGGCGGGCGCTGCTTGTCTGATAAAGTCCGAAGCGGCGATCGAGGGTTGATCCCGCCAACACGGCGCGGGGGAAGTGGGCAAGATCGGCTGGCCAGCCGAGATGGGCGATGGGCCCCGGGCCAGCCCCCACTCCCTGCGCTGCCGCCAACCCCTGTTGCAGGTAGGCACGCGCCAGGGTGAAGGCGTCCTCCACCGGATAATCCTGCGCCACCACGGCGGCGATGGCGCTGGCGTAGCAACAACCTGTACCGTGGCCGTGGCGGGTATTCAGGCGCGGCGCCGCCAGCCAGAATTCGCGGGTCTCGTCCTGGTAGTAGTCGAGGCAGAGCTCACCGCTCCAACCCAGATGGCCGCCCTTGACCAGCACGGCGCGGGCGCCGAGTTCGCGCAGCCGCTGGGCGGCGAAGCGCACCAGCACCGGGCTGGTCGCGGGAATGCCGGTCAGGGCTTCCAGTTCGGGGCCGTTGGGGGTGATGAGCGACAGACGTGGCAACAGCTGCTCGCGCACCGCCTCCAGCATATTGGGCTCCGCCATCGGGGTGCCGGTGCTGGCGATGGCCACCGGATCGTAGACCACGAAGGGACTCCCAATAGTTGCCAGTCGGCGGGCCAGCACTTCGACATGAAGCCGGGTCGGCAGCAGGCCGATCTTGATGGCGGCAGGCGGCAGATCGACGCCGAGGGCGTCGATCTGGGCGGTGAAGGTCTGCATCAGCACGGGGTCGACCATCTTCACCGCCACCGAGTTCTGGGCGGTGATGGCGGAGATAACCGAACAGCCGTGCACGCCAAGGTCGTGCAATGTGTGCAAGTCGGCCTGAATGCCGGCGCCACCGCCGGAGTCGGAACCGGCGATGGTCCAGACAACTGGGCGAGAGTCGGTCACGGGCGACAGGTCGGCGGGGCTGACAGCCCCGCTTGCGCTGCTCACGCCTCCTCCCCTGCGGCCTGTTTCAGCACCGCCGCCTGATGGTAGATCTCGCCGCCGGTCTCCTTGAAAGTCTCGGCCATCCGCTCCATGCCGCGCACTACCTCGGCCTGCTTGAAGGTCTCGGGCTCCTTACGGGCCATGCCGCTCTCGACCTGAGCCACTACCTGCTCCTGCTGGCCATCCATACCGACCAGCTTGATCTCTACCACTTCCAGCTTGGCGGCATTCAGTTCGGCGGCATAAGCACGCACATCCTGAGTGATCTTCATGGAGCAGAACTTGGGCCCGCACATGGAGCAGAAGTGGGCCACCTTGCCGGACTCCTGCGGCAGGGTCTCGTCGTGATAGGCGCGGGCGGTGTCGGGATCCAGCGCCAGATTGAACTGATCCTCCCAGCGGAACTCGAAGCGCGCCTTGGACATGGCGTTGTCGCGGATCTGGGCGCCCGGGTGACCCTTGGCCAGATCGGCGGCGTGAGCGGCGATCTTGTAGGTAATCAGCCCCTGCTTCACATCCTCCTTGTTGGGCAGCCCCAGATGCTCCTTGGGGGTGACGTAGCAGAGCATGGCGCAGCCGTACCAGCCGATGAGCGCCGCACCGATGCCAGAGGTGAAGTGATCGTAACCCGGCGCGATGTCGGTGGTGAGCGGGCCAAGAGTATAGAACGGTGCCTCGTGGCAGTGCTCCAGCTGCTCGGTCATGTTGCGCTCGATCATGTGCATCGGCACATGGCCCGGCCCTTCGATCATCACCTGCACGTCGTACTCCCAGGCAATTTGGGTCAGCTCACCCAGGGTGCGCAGCTCGGCGAACTGGGCCTCGTCGTTGGCGTCATAGACAGAGCCCGGGCGCAGACCGTCGCCCAGCGACAAGGCCACGTCATAGGCGGCGCAGATCTCGCAGATCTCGCGAAAGTGCTGATAGAGGAAGTTCTCCTTGTGGTGGGAGAGGCACCACTTGGCCATGATGCTGCCGCCGCGCGAGACGATGCCGGTGAGGCGCTTGGCGGTCATTGGCACGAAGCGCAGCAGGACGCCAGCGTGGATGGTGAAGTAGTCCACCCCCTGCTCGGCCTGCTCCAGCAGAGTGTCACGGAACAGCTCCCAGGTGAGGTCTTCGGCGATGCCGTTGGTCTTTTCCAGCGCCTGATAGATGGGCACGGTACCGATGGGCACCGGGCTGTTGCGCAGGATCCACTCGCGAGTCTCGTGGATATAGCGGCCGGTGGAGAGATCCATCACGGTGTCGGCGCCCCAGCGGGTCGACCACACCAGCTTCTCCACCTCCTCTTCGATGCTGGAGGTGACCGCCGAGTTGCCGATGTTGGCGTTGATCTTCACCAGAAAATTGCGGCCGATGATCATCGGCTCCGCTTCCGGGTGGTTGATGTTGCTGGGGATGATGGCGCGACCGGCGGCCACCTCATCGCGCACGAATTCGGGGGTGATGTTCTGGGGCAGGCGGGCACCGAAATCGCGGCCCGGATGCTGGGTGCGCAGGAGCTCGGAGCGCACCCGCTCACGGCCCATGTTTTCGCGAATGGCGATAAATTCCATCTCGGGAGTGACGATGCCGGCACGAGCATAGTGCAGCTGGGTAACCCGACGACCCGGCTTGGCGCGGCGCGGTTTCGGCAGATGCTCGAAGCGCAGGTGATCCAGCCCCTCGTCGGCCAGCCGCTCCTGAGTGAAGGTGGAGCTGAGCCCCGGCAGTTCGTCGGTATCATCACGCTCCAGCACCCAGTTCTCCCGCAGGCGCGGCAAGCCGCGGCGCACGTCGATGGCGACCCCCTCCTCCCCGTAACGGCCCGAGGTGTCGTAGACCGGCACCGGCTCGTTGGGTTCAAACTTGGGATCGTCTTTGGTGCCGCCGACGAAGGTGTCGGCCAGCTGGATCTCCCGCAGCGGGACACGGATATCTGCGCGGGAGCCTTCGATAAAGATGCGGCGGGAGTTGGGGTGAGCCATCCCCTTGAGGCTGTCGATAAAGGCCTGGGCGCTGGAGCGCTGCTCGCGGCGGCTGGATTTGGCGATATCAGATACGGAAGTAGACATAGCAAAACTCACATTAACTGGTTGAAGTTATGGGTGTTTGCTTGTCTGGAGTTCGAGGAGAAGATGAACTTGCGGCGGGGTGTTTATCTCGGGAGGGAGTGCGCGCGGGATGGATCTCCGCTCTGTTGTTCTGCCACTTCCCGCTCTCTGCATGCTTTGGGCAAGGCGCCCCACGTGCTGGACAACCGGACGGGACAGACTCCCTCCTGTGCGCCCTGACCCATCAAGGGTGATCCCTTCGATGAGCGGAAGAGGCTTGTTCCTCCTCCGGCGCGGTAACCCGCAAGTTACCCTTGTTCCCTTCGCAGGTTTTAACCTGATCAGGTTCCACGGATCCCGAATTAACGGTCTCAGCTTCGCGTCGTTCGACGGTCAGCACTCCGACAAGATGGCGCCAGTATAAGGGGGAAAATTTAAAGCACAAGCCGTTAACAATCTGGCCAACACGCCTCTTTCAACAAATGAGTGAACAATGCCTCGCTCACGGGGCCACCCCAAACAGAGGTCAAACCTGCGTTGGCATCACCTTGGCAAGCCATAGTTTCCCACTGTGATCATTCAGGGACAGGAGGACAAAAAGAGGGGCGCAGGGCAAGTGCATCGTCTTGCGCAGAACAGAAACAGGCCCCTATGAAAGGGGCCTGCGAGGGAGGTTATTGAACCGGAACTATGGTCAGGGATACGTTGCCAAAGCCTTCGTTGGCAAGAGCCTCGCTGTCCAGATCCACACCGGTAAGCGCCACCTCATCGGCAGAGGCACTGCGCAACTGGGCAGCCTTCGCGGAACGGGTCTGGGGCTGACCGATTTCGATATCGCCGGCAAACTGGCTCTCGGCATAGAAGTCACCGGTCACTGCCGAACGGATCGGGCGCAGCACACGACCCAGGTTATTCTGCATGGTCGACAAACCATACTCGCTGATGGTCCAGTTCCAGTCCCACCACTTCACTTCACCCGGGATATAACGCTTGTCCCACTGGTAGCGGATGCTGCTCGCCTTGTCGCGGAACGGGCCGACGGCAAAGGTATGCTCCCAGGTCGGGCGATTCTCAGGATGGGTATACCAGGCATTGCCGCCCCAACGCAGGAAGCCCTTCATGGTCAGGTCATAATTGACCTCGGCCTTGAACTCGTAGGGGTAGGAGATGTTGGACTTGTAGAGGGCAACCCGCACCGGCAGGCTGGAGTGAGGCGGCACCGTGGGGCGCGCTTCAACCGAGACGGTCTCGGTCGTCGAGCCCCCTTTCTGGGAGGCCCAGCTCTGGCTCGCAGCGATCTCGATAGCCAGTTCGGTTTCCCCCACCAGCGGCCACTGAAACTTGTTCTTGGTGGTCACCTTCTCGCTCAGGCTGTAGGTGTCGGTCTTCGACCAGTTAGTGGCCTTGTCGTACTTCAGGGTCACCACCACCTGCTGGGGCAGGTCGGTGTAGTTGGTCGCATTGGCCGTGATGGTCTTGACCAGCTGCTTGCCGCTCTCGGTGACCTGACCATGGCTGAAGGAGTCGGGTTCCAGGGTATATGAGAAGTTGCTTACCTTGATGGAGCTCTTCTCCCCGCAACGATATCCGGAGCAGCCGCCGTCATTATTTCCCTTTATCAGCCAGCCATCGCCAACCCGGGTAACATCCATATCCTCCCCGACATAGGGGCTATGATTTCCACCCACCCAGGCGTATCCCAAATAATGAGCGAGATAGCTGACTGGTTTGATAAAATAATCATTGTCGTGGACAAGCCGCCATTGCACATCGACCTCATCACCCGCCGGAATATTCCAGTCAGAGAGTGTTGGTATTTCTCCGGAAACCGGTGAATTGGGATAGCACCAGGTTTCTCCGGCAGTGCCCTGTTTGATTTCGCCATTATATCCCGACCCCATAATCACCCAGCGGTCAGCCAGCCCGGTAATCTGCCACTGCCCCATGCGGCTGACCAGATTACCCTTGATACTCATGGCTTCATCGCGGGTCAGAGGACGATAACCACTGGCACAGACGCCCGTGCCAAGACCCGCCCACTTGACCTGATCAGGGTAGACAGGTTCAGCCGCCTGCACCTGAGCGAGCATCAATGAAGACGCCAAAAACGCCAGATTGGCGGTAATTATTCTATTCATCATTTATCCCTCTTTCAGACATACGATAATTGTTATTGTGTAGAAATATCCTTTTTCATTTGACAGGTATGGACTCCGACAAAACCTGACACAAATAAAATAAACCACCAAAAAACATCCATGACAAACAAAATAATGGTGGTATAAGAAAATAATTAGAGCGATGACTTTATTGAGGAATAAATCATAAATATTGTGACAGCCATTATTTAATGGCTGCCACAATATGGTGAAGCTATATTAAATAAGAAGATGCTGAATTACTCTTCCGGATTGATCACTTCAATTCCCTGCAATATTCCATCCGCCGAACGGATCAATACCAGCTCGCTCCCGGCATGCAGATCGGCGGCCGAACCGTTGACCCAGCGCACCAGCGGATTGAGTGGCACAGTGCCCAGGGTTGCCAGCGTGAGCTGCCGTTCATCGAAGGATTGCAGGCGATCTTGCGCCCGCTGCCAGGGCAGATTGGCCAGCGGGGCTCTGGCGGCCAGCAGCTCAATGCGGGTGGCAACGCCATCGGCCACCAGCAGGGCGAGCTGGTCGCCGGGCTTGAGTGGCTGCGGCCAAATCTCCCCCTGCCGCCAAACGGCGGCACTGCCCTGTTCCACCTCGGCCCCCTGAAATTGCAGGCGGATGCCGTCGCTGTGCTCCAGCTCCACCAGCCACAATTCGTCGGCTCCCGCCTGCGCCGCCCAGAGCGGTACACCCAGCATCCATGCACACCACTTTCTCGATTGTTCCATCTTCGTTCGTCCCTGAACAAAAAGCCCATGCTGGACAAGCATGGGCTTCATTCGGGAGCATTTCTAATCGGAATGCAGAGATCGGATCAGTCATCCTCGCGGCAACGGCTCAGACGCATGCCGTCAAACTTGCACTCCAGCTCCAGCCAGCGCCCTTCGAACGGCGCCAGACTGTTGTCCGAGGTGGTGTAGCCCCAGATCCGCCCCCTTTCCACCGGCCCCTCCAGATCCATCTCGTCCTTGTCATCTTCGTCGAGGGCCTCGACCTTGCGTACATAGCGCACGCCGTTCTCCACCACCCCCTTCATCTCGACCCAGGTGCCGCCGAGATCATCTTCGTTGAGCCAATCCTTGAAGCGGGTCTGGTCGTCGATCACGAACGGCATGCCGTTGACCATCAACTGGCCAAGCTGCCAGGTGGTGCGGCCGGTCAGTTTGAATTCGGTCGCCTGTGCGGTGCCAAGTGGCAACAAGATAAGCAGCAGGAGGGCGCAGAGAGACTTCTTCATCAGGGATCCTCGGGGTTACACTGGCAAACAGGATGCCGAATCCGGTGTGAAAAGAGCGTGAAACGCTCGCCAACCAGGAGAGCAAAGCATGAAGATTTTGGTAGTGGAAGACAATCCTCAGGTGGCGGAAACCATCATGGATTATCTGGAGCTGGCCGGTCACCGCCTCGATTGTGCCTATCACGGTCAGGCGGCGCTGCAACTGCTGGAGGATCAGCGTTTCGACGTCATCATCATGGATGTGATGATGCCGCGCCTCGATGGCCTCAGCACGGTGGCGCGCCTGCGCGAGCAGGGGATTGCCACTCCCGTGCTGTTTCTCACCGCCCGTGACAGCCTGGAGGACAAGCTGGCAGGCTTCAAGGCGGGAGGGGATGACTATCTGGTCAAGCCGTTCGCCATGGAGGAGCTGGAAGTACGGCTGCAAGCTCTGAGCCTGCGTGGCCCGCGCGGCGATGTGGGGGCCATCAGCTTTGGCGATCTGACGGTCGATGTCGCCAGCGGCCGCGCCACCCGCGCCGGTGAGCCCCTCAAGCTCGGCAAGATCCCGTTCCAAATCCTCGCCCTGCTGGCCCGCCGCGCCCCCGCCATCGTCAGCCGTCAGGAGGTGCTCGACACCGTCTGGGGGGATGAGGAGCCCGACTCCGATGCCCTGCGCAGCCACATCTACGCCCTGCGCAACGCGCTCGACAAACCCTTCCCCACTCCCATGCTGGAGACCCTCCACGGCCAGGGCTACCGACTGGTGAGCGCATGAGCCTGCCGAGCCTGCGTCGCCGCCTGATCATGGCGCTCGGTGGCGCCGGGGTGGTGCTGCTGATCCTGCTCTCCGGCCTGATGCTGGTGGCCGAAGACAAGATGGAGGAGCTGAGCCTGCGCCACTGGCTGGAAGCGGAAGTGACCCGCTACGGCGATGACTGGCTGCGACTCGGCCCGGCCGCCGCTGCCCCGAGCCCCAGACAGTTCTCCAGCTACTGGACCGAGGCAGGCCGCTTGCCCAAGTGGTTGAAGCCCTACCAGACTCCCGGCTTTTTCGAGCACCAACTGGGCAAGGAGGACAAACACTTTCTGGTGGCCCGTCACCCCTCCGGCGAGGGACTACTCTATCTGGTCTTCAACGACGACGCTGACGACTACCTCGACCCCTACGAAGACAAGCTGCATCTGGCGACCCGACTGATCGGGGTGACCCTGCTGCTGGGCTGCCTCGGCTTCGGCATCTGGCTGGTGCGCCATATCACGGGGCCGCTGCAACGGCTGCAACAGAGGGTCGCCCACCTCACCCCGGATCAGGCGGATTTCGAGCCCGACGCCCCCTGGCAGGAGCTGCGGGATATCGAGCTGGCGCTGCTGGCCGGCAAGCAGGAGGTGAGCGCAGTGTTCGCCCGCGAGCAGGAGTTCAGCCGCTTCGCCAGCCACGAGCTGCGCACCCCCAACATGGTGATCCAGGGCTCGGCGGCCCTGCTCGGCAAGGTGACGGACTTGCCCGCACCGGCCGCCCGCGCCACCACCCGCATACGCGCCGCCGCCGACGAGATGGCACTGCTCACCGAGACCTTCCTGCTGCTGGGCCGCAAGGAGGCGGTGGAGCGACCGCTGCAGCAGGTCACCCCGCTGATCCGTCAGGAGCTGGCCCGCCTCGCTCCGCTGTTGCAGCGAGAGGCCCTCGATATCCGGCTTAATCTGGACGAGAGCAGCGAAGTAAATGCCCCCCTCTCCCTGCTCGCCATCGCCCTCGGCAACCTGCTGAAAAATGCCCTGAGCTATGCCGAGGGACATATCGACATCGAGCTGTGTGGCCCGGTGCTCACCATCAGCAACCCGACGGCGGCGGCGCCGGATCAGATCCTCGGCTACGGCTGTGGCCTCACCATCATCCAGCGCATCTGCGAGAAACTCGGTTGGAAGATCGATACCCGGCTGAAGAACGGAATTTTCAGCGCCCGGCTGGCGATGATCACTGCCGAACAGTTCCCTCTCCCTTTGGGAGAGGGCTAGGGTGAGGGATCTTCGGCACCAGCCAGATAGCAACAAGGCGCCCGAGGGCGCCCTGTTTCTATCTGACAGATGCAAGCCTGAGGCTCACTCCGCCGGTTTGTTCTTGCGGCTCGCCTTGAGTTCGAGGAACTCGATGATTTTGCCGGCCACATCCTTGCCGGAGGCGGCTTCCACCCCTTGCAATCCAGGAGAGGAGTTGACCTCCAGCACTAGCGGGCCGCGGGCGCTGCGCAGGATATCCACCCCCGCCACATCCAGCCCCATGATCTTGGCGGCCTGCACGGCGGTGGCGCGCTCTTCCGGGGTGATCTTGATCGCTTCGGCGGTGCCGCCACGGTGCAGGTTGGAGCGAAACTCCCCCGGCTGGGCCTGACGGCGCATGGCGGCAACCACCTTGCCGTTGACCACCAGACAGCGAATGTCGGCGCCATTGGCCTCGCGGATATACTCCTGCACCAGAATGTTGTTGTTGGTCTGGATAAAGGCTTCGATCACGCTCTCGGCGGCCTTCTGAGTCTCGCAGAGCACCACGCCAATCCCCTGGGTTCCCTCCAGCAGTTTCACCACCAGCGGCGCCCCGCCCACCATGGTGATGAGGTCGGGCACGTCGTGGGTGCTGTGGGCATAGCCGGTGATGGGCAGGCCGATACCGTGGCGGGAGAGCAGCTGCATCGCCCGCAGCTTGTCGCGGGAACGGCTGATGGCCACCGAGCTGTTGAGGGCCATGGTGTTCATCATCTCGAACTGGCGCAGCACGGCGGTGCCGTAGGCAGTAATGCTGGCCCCGATCCGCGGGATCACGGCGTCATAGCTTCCCAGCTCCCCACCCTCGTAGTGAATGGAGGGGTTGTGGGAAGCGATATTCATATAGCAGCGCAGGGTGTCGAGCACCTCTACCTGATGACCGCGCGCCTGTGCCACCTCGACCAGACGACGGGTGGAGTAGTTTTTCGGCTCACGGGATAAAATGGCGATCTTCATGACAATTCCGCTAGAAGGCTGTGCCTGGGCAGGATGGGGCGGGAGAGTATAAGGTGCCACAGCGCCAAGACAACGCCAATTGTTTATCCTGACAACAAGACAAACCACACCAAACCGCACGCTACCACATCACTGTGACCAACAGGTTAAACGGCGGCTCTGCGCAGGTTGTTCAACCCGTGCAAGGATGCCGCCGTTTCTCGTTAAAGATCAACCGATGTCACGCGGGAGTCAGTTCAGGTTTGGCCCCAGCCAGCGCTCGGCCTCGGCCAGCGTCATCCCCTTGCGAACAGCGTAATCTTCCACCTGATCTTGCTGGATCTGCGCCACCGCGAAGTATTTGCTCTCGGGATGGGAGAAGTACCAGCCCGACACCGCAGCCCCCGGCCACATGGCGTAGGATTCGGTGAGCTGCATGCCGATAGCCTGCTCCACCTCCAGCAGTTCCCAGATGCTCCCCTTCTCGGTGTGCTCCGGGCAGGCCGGATAACCGGGGGCCGGGCGGATGCCCTGATAGTTCTCGCGAATGAGCTCCTCGTTGCTGAGGGCCTCGTCGGGAGCATAACCCCAATGTACCTTGCGCACCTGCTCGTGCAGATACTCGGCAAAGGCTTCGGCCAGACGGTCGCACACAGCCTGAATAAGAATGGCGTTGTAGTCGTCATGCTGCGCCTTGTAGGCCTTGGCGATGGCCTCCTCACCGATGCCGCCGGTCACCGCGAAGGCGCCGATCCAGTCCGGTTTGCCGCTCTCTTTCGGCGCCACATAGTCCGCCAGACAGTAGTTAGGGAAGCCCTGCTTCTCGCTCTGCTGGCGCAGGTGATGCAGCACCTTGATAACCTCGGTGCGCGACTCGTCACTGTAAACTTCGATGCTGTCCCCTACCGCGTTGGCCGGGAACAGGCCGATCACCCCGGCGCAGCGCACGCTCTGATCCTTTTCCAGCTGGTCCAGCATGGCGTTGGCGTCGGCAAACAGCTTGGTCGCTTCCTCGCCGATGATCTCGTCCTCGAGGATGCGCGGGAATTTGCCCGCCAGCTCCCAGCTGAGGAAGAACGGCGTCCAGTCGATGTAGGGGCGCAGCACCGAAATGGCCACATCTTCGAACTTCTGCACCCCGAGCTCGCGGGGCTTCGGCGGCTGGTAGCCAACCCAGTCCAGCTGGTGCCGGTTGGCGCGGGCGTGGGCCAGACTGACCGGGCGGGAGCGCGGCTGCTTGCGGGCATGCTGATCCCGGGCAATCTCGTACTCCTTGTCGATGCGGGCGACAAATGCCTCCTTGAGATCCGGGCTGAGCAGGCTCTGGGCCACCCCCACCGCGCGGGAGGCGTTGGAGACATAGACCACTGGCTCCGAGTAGTTCTGCTCTATCTTCACCGCAGTGTGGGCCTTGGAGGTGGTGGCACCGCCGATCAGCAGCGGCAGCTTGAAGCCCTGACGCTCCATCTCCTTGGCCACGTGCACCATCTCGTCCAGCGACGGGGTGATGAGACCCGACAACCCGATGATATCGGCGCCGACCTCCCGCGCCGTCTTGAGAATGGTCTCGCAGGAGACCATGACCCCGAGGTCGACAATCTCGAAGTTGTTGCACTGCAGCACCACCCCGACAATGTTCTTGCCAATGTCGTGCACATCCCCCTTCACGGTCGCCAGCACGATTTTGCCGTTGCTGGAGCCGCCCGACTTTTCCGCCTCGATATAGGGCTGCAGATAGGCCACCGCCCGCTTCATCACCCGCGCCGATTTCACCACCTGGGGCAGGAACATCTTGCCCGCGCCGAACAGGTCGCCGACCACGTTCATACCATCCATCAGCGGCCCTTCGATGACGTGCAGCGGCTTCTCGGCACCAGCGCGTGCCTCTTCGGTATCCTCTTCGATAAAGTCGGTGATCCCCTTGACCAGTGCGTGCTCCAGCCGCTTGCCCACCGGCCAGCTGCGCCACTCCTGATCCCGCGGATCCTCCGCCTGGGCACCGGCTCCGCGATACTTCTCGGCGATGGCCAGCAGCTCTTCGGTGGCATTGTCATTGAGGTTGAGCACCACCGCCTCGACCTTCTCTTTCAGCTCTGCCGGAATGTCTTCATAGATGGCAAGCTGACCGGCGTTGACGATCCCCATGTCCATGCCGTTCTTGATGGCGTGGTAGAGGAAGACGGCGTGAATGGCTTCGCGCACCGGCTCGTTGCCGCGAAACGAAAACGAGACGTTGGAGACGCCGCCGGAGATCATGGCGTGGGGCAGGTGCGTTTTGATGTCCTTCACCGCCTCGATGAAGTCCACCGCGTAGTTGTTGTGCTCGTCGATGCCGGTCGCTACCGCGAAGATGTTGGGGTCGAAGATGATGTCTTCCGGCGGGAAACCGACCTGATCCACCAGGATCCGGTAGGCACGCTGGCAAATCTCGAACTTGCGGGCGCGGGTATCGGCCTGCCCCGCCTCGTCGAACGCCATCACGATGACGGCGGCGCCGTAGCGGCGCAGCAGTTTCGCCTGCTGAATGAACTTCTCCTCCCCCTCTTTCATGGAGATGGAGTTGACCACCGGCTTGCCCTGCACGCACTTGAGGCCCGCTTCCAGCACCTCCCACTTGGAGGAGTCGATCATCACAGGCACCCGGGCGATATCCGGCTCACCGGCGATAAGATTGAGGAAGCGCACCATGGCCGCTTCGGCGTCCAGCATCCCCTCGTCCATGTTGATGTCGATGATCTGGGCGCCGTTCTCAACCTGCTGCTTGGCAACGTCGAGCGCCTCATCGTAGAGCCCCTCCTTGATCAGCCGCTTGAACTTGGCCGAACCGGTGACGTTGGTGCGCTCCCCTACGTTCACGAACATGGATTCAGGGGTGATGATAAGGGGCTCAAGGCCCGACAGGCGGCAGGCTACCGGCAGCTCGGGCAGCACACGCGGCTTGATGCCCGCCACGGCGTCCGCCATGGCGCGGATATGGGTCGGGGTGGTACCGCAACAGCCACCGACCAGGTTGAGAAAGCCGCTTTGGGCCCACTCGCGGATATGCTCCGCCATCTCACCCGCATCGAGGTCGTACTCGCCGAACGCATTGGGCAAACCGGCGTTGGGGTGGGCGCTGACGCAGGATTCGCTGATGCGAGACAGCTCCTCCACATATTGGCGCAGCTCATCGGGCCCCAACGCACAGTTGAGGCCGAACGACACCGGCTTTACGTGACGCAGCGAGTGGTAGAAGGCTTCGGTGGTCTGGCCGGAGAGGGTTCGGCCGGAGGCATCGGTAATGGTGCCGGAGATCATCACCGGCAGGCTGTAACCCAGCTCCTCGAACACCCCTTCCACCGCGAAGGCGGCCGCCTTGGCGTTGAGGGTATCGAAGATGGTCTCGATCAGAATGATGTCGGCGCCACCCTCGATCAGGGCATGGGTCGATTCGGTGTAGGCGGCCACCAGCTGGTCATAGGTGACGTTGCGCTTGCCGGGATCGTTCACATCCGGCGAGATGGAGGCGGTGCGGTTGGTGGGGCCCAACACCCCTGCTACAAAACGCGGCTTGGCGGGGTCTTTTGCCGTCCACTCATCGGCCACGGCGCGGGCCAGACGGGCGGCTTCACGGTTGATCTCGGCCGAGAACTCTTCCATCTCGTAATCGGCCATGGCGATGCGAGTGGCGTTGAAGGTGTTGGTCTCGAGAATGTCGGCCCCGGCAGCGCAATACTGCTCGTGGATCTCGCGGATCACCGCCGGACGCGTCAGCACCAGCAGATCGTTGTTGCCCTTGATGTCGGTATGCCAGTCAGCAAACCGCTCACCCCGATAATCCGCCTCCCCCAGCTTGTAGCCCTGGATCATGGTGCCCATAGCCCCGTCGATGATCAGGATCCGCTCCCTGAGGCAGGCTTCCAGCTTCTTTGTTACGTCCGACTGCTTGCTCGGCTCTCTGCTCGACATTACGTTCGACACCGCGTGTTCCTCTTACATCCATGCAACTGCGTAAACAGCATCCTAACAGCAAACAAATAAAATGGAAATCTAGCCGTCTATCAGTCCAAATGCGCCACCATATACTCATTTATGGGTAATGAGTAACATAGGGCCCGAGAGTAACCTATGCCCGTCCTGCATAGGGATACGTGCTTGCTGTCTACCAACGAGAAAAAAATAACTATGAGCGTCTACTACACACTCTGTTTTCTGGCAGCGTTGGCGATTTTTATCGCCTTTGCCAACCAGTATGTTGTGAAGATCCAGACCACCATCGCCATTACTGCGGGCTCCATGCTGATCTCCGCACTACTGGTGCTGTTTGGCAAACTGGGTTGGTTCAATCTGGAACCTCTTGCCGTCAAGACCATGGAGAGCATCGACTTCCAGAACTTCCTGCTGAAGGGGATTCTGGGCTTCCTGCTGTTCGCCGGTGGCCTCGGCATCAACCTCAAGGCGCTGCGTAGCCAGAAGTGGGAGATCACCATTCTGGCCATCATTGCCACCCTGCTCTCCACCTTCCTCATCGGCTACGGCTTCTGGTTTATCGCCAAGCTGCTGGGCTGGGAGTTGCCGCTGGTCTACTGCATGCTGTTCGGCGCGCTGATCTCCCCCACTGACCCGATTGCCGTACTGGCCATCGTCAAGAAGATGAAAGCGCCACCCCAGATCGCCATCCAGATCGAAGGGGAATCCCTGTTCAACGACGGTGTTGGCCTCGTCATCTTCGCTACCGTGTTTGCCGTCGCCTTTGGCGGGGTCGAGCCCACCTTCGGTAGCGTGGCCGGTCTGTTCCTGCACGAAGCCCTCGGCGGCATCCTGTTCGGCGCCGTGCTGGGCCTCATCGCCCACGTGATGATCAGCGCCACCGATGACGGTTCATTGGAGCTGCTGCTGACCCTCTGCATCCCGACCGCCGGTTTTGCCTTTGCCAACATGATCGGCGTCTCCGGCGCACTGGCCATGGTGGTCACCGGCATCATGATCGGCAACTGGACCCGTCACTCCGGCTTCTCCGAGCAGAGCAGCCATCACCTGGATCACTTCTGGGAGTTGATGGACCAGTTCCTCAACGCCCTGCTGTTCCTGCTGATCGGTCTGGCGCTGGTACTGCTGGATCTCGCCTGGCGTGACTGGATCCTGCTAGTCATTGCGGTACCGCTCTGCCTGGGCGCCCGCTTTATCAGCGTGTCGCTGCCCTATGTGGCTTTCCGCCGATTCCGCAATTACAACACCTTCTCGGTACGGATCCTCACCTGGGGTGGCCTGCGCGGTGGTCTGGCGATGGCGATGGCACTGGCACTCCCCTCCGGCGTCATGATGATCCCGGAACATGGCGTCGATCTGCGTCAGGTCATCCTGGTGATGACCTACTCGGTGGTGATGTTCTCCATCGTGGTGCAAGGCATGACCATCACCCCGATGATCACGGCCGCCAAGAAGGCCTGTGGCGACTACTGAGTCGGCCCACTGTGCTGATTGCAGAATGAGAGAGGGCTCCCGTCGGGAGCCCTCTTTTTATGGCGGATAGATGCGAATATTTGCTGCTGATAGCCCCTTGATTACACAGAGGAAAAGCGTACTGACTTCAACATCGGCAAATTATTGTTTGCTTTTTATTCATTTCGAGGAGAGAATGCGCGCCGGCTAGTTAATCAGCCCTGTTTATGTTTACCCTGCAATGCTTCACCTCACGATGAATCCTGCCAGTACCCGCATAACCTTCTTCTGATTTACTCGCCTTGAGAACCGTCAGGCTGTCTGCCTGCGTTGCCCGGCTCTCACGGTGCAGACCCGATCTGCCCACCCAATTTGATTTATGCATCAGCATATTCCTTGAAAGTGCAGACGCCCCTTAACCGGGCTGGGTATTCCTGCGCGCTTGTCGTTCACCCAATCGACCGCGCCCATTGACCTGACATTTGCCAATACAAGGAGCAAACACCTAATTTATATAGAGAAATACCATGATGAAAGCAGTACAAACACACAAGCCCCTGCGTCGCAGCAAGCCCATCAACCTGCCTGTGCAAGAGCACGACAATGATGCGTTTCTGATCCAGTTCAGCACCCGCTTCAGCGGCGGTTTCGCCATCTCCTGTGATGGTATCGCTGGCGAGTTCTCCATCGAAGACCTCAACTGATCCTGCCTGCCCTCCGGCAGCGCCCGATGCAGACAGGCCGCAACTCACGGCGGCCTCTTTGCTTCTCTCTCACGCCTTTAGCCAGACCCGGCCTCTTGCTTGTCACTCAGCCTGACAGCTACCTCGCCATTCGCTTTCCTGCTCTCTGACCTTGATCACTGCTCCAGCAGCAGGCACTCATCTGCATCTTCGCTCAACTTGACCAGTCGACTGCGCACCAGCCCCAGCTTGGCCAACAGGCCGATGGAACGCTCGTTGCCCGGAGTGACGATGGCAACTACCTGCCCGATCCCCAACCGGCTTTTGCCATCGGCAAGGGCGGCCTGCGCCGCTTCAATGGCGTAGCCCTGACCGCGATATTGCGGCAGGAAGGCGTAACCGATATCGACCTGCTCCAGGGTATCGCGCTTGATCAAACCGCAGATACCGAGGCTGGCACCGTCCTCCTTGCGCTCCACCAGATAGAGTCCGTGACCATAGCGGGCATAGCTGACCGCCGGCCCCTGCTGGATATACTCCTGCGCCTGCTCCAGGGTGCGAATGCCCCGATCGCCGATGTAGCGATAAAAGTCGCCGTCATTGAGCAGCTCAAGGATGAAGGGGGCGTCGGTGGCGATCATTTCGCGCAGGATCAGACGGGAGGAGGCAATCATGGCAAGGGCTCTCAAACGGAAAGTGAAGGGCAAAGAGTGCCCCGTCACTCCAGGGCTGGCAAGCCTGTGGCGCCATCAGCCATGAAAAAGGGGCCGCGTTGGCCCCTGATGAGATGAGATAAACGGGCTCAGGCGGCCAGCAACCCGGCGTAGCCATTACCCTGCTCACGCAGCGCAGTGAACTGGGCGGCGCAATCGGCCCAGCTCAACCCCAGCGCATCTGCCACCTTGTGGGGCCACTCGGGTGGCGCCTCTTCCCCCACATCGGATTGCGCAGCCAGCACGATCGCCAGATGGATCAACCCGGCCTCGGGAGAGAACTCCTTGGCCAGCATGGGGTTGTAGTGATACTCCACCGCATTGCTGATGGTCTCGGGGAACTTCCAGTAGCGTGCCATGGCCGCCCCGACCTGGGCATAGTTGAAGCCGACCACCAGCTCTTCCGCCTTGGCCCGCCCCTTGTGCAACTCCAGATCGTGGATGTGATGGACGGTGTTTTCCGGCAGGCCCACATGCATCACCAAGCGGCCGAGATCGTAGAGCAGGGCGCAGGTAAAGACCTCATCCCCCTTCATCCCCTTCTTCACCGCCAGACGACGGGCCAGCTCTGCCACGTTGAACACGCTGCCCCAGAAGTGTTTGAGGTCAATGCCGGGCACCGCAGTGACCGATTCGGTGAGCCCGCAGGCCAGCACCATGTTGCGCACCATCGCCAACCCCAGCCGCACCGCGGCCTCATTGACGGTGCCGATCTGGCGACTGCTGCCGAACTTGGCCGAGTTGGCCAACCGCAGCAACTTGGCGGAGATGACAGGGTCCTTGTTGATCAACTTGCTGATCTTGAGCAGATCCGGATCCTTTTCATTGAAGGTCTGGATCAAATCGCGCATCACTTCCGGGATCTGGGGCAGTAGCTTGGGCTCGGCCAGCAGGGAATCTATCGTGGGCATAGGCGTGTCCATCCATGTTATCTGTGTTCCAACCTGTTTGCCTTGGCAAACTCCTCCTAATTATGGGTAACAAATGGCCTCCCCATCGGATTGTTTATTCGCTGGTCATTCAAGGTGTTAGTCACATTCAGGCTATACTGGCCGCCACATTCACTGTTGCGGATATCCCATGAACGACACTCAGGAATTTTTTGATGAAGACGCGCTGCTGGAGATGGTGGAGAACCAACTCAACGACGGTCACCCGCCCCATGTGAAGGCGACCCTGATGCGGCTGGTGATGAAGGGCACCCCGCGAGAAGAGGCGCTGCAATATATCGCCTGCGCCCTCGGGGCCGAGCTGATGGCGATGGAGGCCGATCAGGGCCCCTTCAATCTGACCCGTTACGGCGAGTTCCTCGACAGTCTGCCCGAGATGCCGTGGGCAGACGACTGACCCGAGCTGGATGACGGATGCAAAAAGGGCGGGTGCCAATGGCCCCGCCCTTTTGCATGGATCCGCTCCGGATCAGAACTGGGAGTTGATGATCACCTCTTCCCCCAGCGCCCCTGCCAACGGCAGTGGCCGATAGCTGGAGTTGGCGGCCCGCAGCAGACGAATGCCGCGAATGCCGACCTCCTGCGCCGCCTTGATATCTCCATCGGCGTCGCCGTAGAAGAGCTTCATCTGCTTATCCTTGAGCCACTGCACCTTGGTGTTCTGACCCGGCTGATCACCGGCGAAGATCACCGGATTGAGCTGGTCGGCCGGAATATTCATGGTCTGCTGCAAGGTCTGGCTCACGGTTTCGGTCTTGGTGGCCGAGCGGCCGGTGACGAAATAGATGTGGTCACCGCGCTTGAGATGCATGGCGATGAGCGCCTTGCCCACCTCTTTCGGCATGCTGAACGCATCCCAGCCATTGTTCATCTTCTCCCAGAAGGCGGGGTTCTTCAGATAGCTCTCGTCGTTGGGCGAGAACTCCTGCTTGCCGCGATAAAAACCCGGGCTGGAGAAGAGCAGGGTATCGTCGATATCAAACCCGACCGCCATCGGGGGCAGGCCATCCAGACTCTTGGCAATCTGCTCCACTGATACCCAGTGGATCGGTGCCTGCTGGGCCAGAGTGACGGTGGTGACACCGGCAGGGGTCGGCTGAACGGTAGCGGCTTGACCCGCGACGGCAGGCAGAGAGAGGGCAGCAGCCAGCAAGGAGGCAAGCAGCGCCGGACGAGAGACGTGTTTCATAAGGCAGGTTGTCATCTTGAATCAAAAGAGGGGGCCAATAGTGCCCCCATCCCGCCCTTCAAATCTGTGAATGCTCCTGCAAAAGGGAGCATTTGACGCCCAATAATTAATCCTTGATTGGCAGCAGATCGGTAAAGACAAAGCCGTCGCGCAGCACTGTCTCGCCGACCCGAATGCCGAGCGGACGGGAGAACATGGGGCCATCATAGGCCAGGGTGTGAAACTCGCCATTCTCGCCGCACGGATCGACCCCTTCCGGCAACGCCGCCAGCAGTGCCTCGTCAAAATCGTGACCACCCAGGCTGGCATCCAGCTTTTTCGGGTCGAGAGCACTGATCCGCGCCTTCAACCCAGCGGCCACCATCTGCGGCGCCAGTTCACGGGTATTGCTGCCCCACAGCGGGAACAGTGGTTCGATGCCGGTGCCTGCCAGCTGCTTTTCACGGTAGGCGCGCACATCCTCGAGGAACAAGTCGCCAAAGGCCATATGGCGGATCCCTTGTGCCACCACATCGGCGATAAAGCCAGTCATGATGCGGGCGTAATCCTCGTTGCTGCAGGGCCAGGGCAGATCGATGGTGATGAGAGGCAGCCCGACGCAGGCGGCCTGCTCGGTCAACAGCTGCTTGCGCACCCCGTGCATCGCCACCCGCTCGAATGCCTGATTGAGGGTGGTAAACAGCCCCACCACTTCAATGGCGGGATCTTGCCGCAACTGATGCAGTGCCCATGCGCAATCCTTGCCACTGCTCCAGGAGAGCAGTACCCGTTTCTTTTCCATCATTCCTCCGCCAGCGGGGCATTCGGATTGCCCCAAAAAGATGCAAGACAGTGTTGCGAATTGCGCGATTTACACACAAGAGGCAGGCAGCATACTCTCGATCACCTGTATATGCCCCTTGCACGGGGTGACAATAACTAAAAAAACCGATGGGAAACATACGGATATGACCACGACCACACAACAGCACGATCACGCCCGCCCCCTCAATCGACAGGATTACAAAACCCTGAGTCTGGCTGCCCTCGGCGGCGCGCTGGAGTTTTACGACTTCATCATCTTCGTCTTCTTCGCCGTGGTCATCGGCGAGCTGTTCTTCCCGGCCGACATTCCCGAGTGGCTGCGCCAGTTCCAGACCTTCGGCATCTTCGCCGCCGGTTATCTGGCCCGCCCGCTTGGCGGCATCATCATGGCCCACTTTGGCGATCTCATTGGTCGCAAGCGGATGTTCACCCTCAGCATCATCATGATGGCGCTGCCGACCCTGTTGATCGGTCTGCTGCCCACCTATGCGGTGCTCGGCATCGGCGCCCCCATCGCCCTGCTGGGACTGCGGATCCTGCAAGGCGCCGCCATCGGCGGTGAAGTGCCGGGCGCTTGGGTGTTTGTCGCCGAGCACGTCCCTGCCCGTCGAGTCGGGGTCGTCTGCGGCACGCTCACGGCGGGATTGACGGCCGGCATCCTGCTCGGCTCCCTCATCGCCACTGCGGTCAACAAGAGCCTGACCCCGGCCGAAGTAAGTGACTGGGGCTGGCGAGTGCCCTTCCTGCTGGGCGGTATCTTCGGCATCGTCGCCATGTACCTGCGTCGCTGGTTGCACGAGACACCGGTCTTCGCCGAGATGCAAGCCAACAAGACCCTGGCCGATGAGCTCCCCCTCAAGTCGGTGCTGCGCAACCACAAGAGCAGCGTGGTGGTCTCCATGCTGCTCACCTGGCTGCTCTCCGCCGGTATCGTGGTGGTGATCCTGATGACCCCCACCTATCTGCAGAAGGTCTATGGCATCAGCCCGGCTGACGCCCTGACCGCCAACTCGCTGGCCATAGTGGCTCTGACCCTCGGCTGCATCGTCTATGGTCGACTGATCGACCTGCTGGGCAGCGGTCTCACCTTCATGTTCGGCTCCCTGCTGCTGGCGGGCTCCAGCTACGCTTTCTATCACGGTCTGGCGGCCGGTACGAGCCAGCTGGTGCCGCTCTACATGCTGGCGGGCTTTGCGGTCGGGATTGTCGGCGCCGTGCCTTACGTGATGGTCAATGCCTTCCCGCCGGTGGTGCGCTTCTCCGGTCTGTCGTTCTCCTACAACGTGGCCTACGCCATCTTCGGTGGCCTCACCCCGATGGCGGTGACCCTCTGGATGAAGAGCGACATGCTGGCCCCCTCCCACTATGTGGTGAGCCTGTCGGTGCTGGGTTTCGCCATCGGTCTCTGGCTCTGGTTCCAGCAACGGGCCATCCGGCAGCAACAAGCGCCGCAAGCGGCCTGACCCGAACAAAAAGCCCCGGTATCTGCCGGGGCTTTTTTGTACTGCTTATGTTCAGTTTCGCCAGCATAAGATAGCCTCCCTCTGGGGCCTGCCACCCGCGTCGCCCCATGACTTCCAACTCTTTATCCGAGGCTCAAGATGTTCTTTCAGGTCGTATTACTCACCTTGCTGGCGCTGCTGCCCATGGTCAACCCGCCCACCACGGCCACCCTGCTGCTGGGACTGAGCAAGGGGATGTCGCGCGAACACGTGCGCCGTCAGGTCAATCTGGCCGCCATCTATCTGTTCTGCACCCTCTGCATCACCTTCTTTATCGGATCCTCGATCCTGGATCTGTTCGGGATCTCCATTCCGGGCTTGCGCCTGGCCGGTGGCCTCATCATCGGCTTTATCGGCTTTCGCATGCTGTTCCCCGCCCCCAGCCAGCAGAGCGGGGTCGATATAAACCAGAGCATTGCCTTCGTACCGCTCACCATGCCCAGCATGTGCGGGCCGGGCACCATGGCACTGGTAATAAGCGGGGCAGCCCAGATTGCCGAGCTGCCTGATGAGTACAACCGCATCACCATCTACGCCGGTGTGGTAACGGCGTTTGCCCTGATGAGCCTGATCAGCTGGGGAGTATTGAAGCTGGCGGACCCGGTCTGCAAGATCCTGGGCGCCACCGGCATCGATGCCATGACCCGCATCATGGGCTTCCTGCTGGTCTGCATGGGTATGCAGTTTTGCATCAATGGCATCAAGGAAGTGGCACAGGATCCGGTATTCCACGGCGGCCAGACCGTGCAAACCGCACCGGCGCAACCAAAGGCTGCCGGCACGTTTGATCAGTTGCCGCAAAAGCCCACCGGCTCTGATTGAAAACGGTATCAAAAAGTCCCTGACGATCTGCACTGATCTTGTTCCTGATCATGTTATTGACACACAAATGAGTTAGTTTGTTTTTCATACAGACTGTATTCAGATGGACGCTGATAGGTTTGTTGATGAATACCCACTCAACTTCAGGAGAGTATGCAGATGGACAAGATGCTGACCGAAATAGGGAGCCATAGCCTGTTTCACGAGTACCTGAACGTGGTTGGGATTGCGAGCCCATCCCTCGCCAAGATCGAGCAACGCTGGGAATATAAAGATCAGGAGCAACTGGTTGCCAAAATCCAGATCGACAAACAGGGTAACGCTCGCTATTTCATCGACGCCCGCGCCATATCCGTCAACTGATACCGCATAACCCGCCAGCCCCGGTCCAACGACCGGGGCTTTTTGTTGCCTGTGGCTCCCTGAATAGCAAAACCCCGGCAAGAGCCGGGGTTTGAATGCGTCGGGTTACGCTGCTGCGCAGCTAACCCAAACCTACGAAGTGCCACCCACGGTGAGCTGGTCCAGTTTGAGGGTGGGTTGGCCGACACCGACCGGTACGCTCTGCCCCTCCTTGCCGCAGATGCCGACACCGCGATCCAGCGCAAGGTCGCTACCCACCATGGAGACCTGGCTCATCGCCTCGGGGCCGTTGCCGATCAGGGTTGCGCCCTTGATGGGAGCGGTAATCTTGCCATCCTCGATGAGGTAAGCCTCGGAGGCGGAGAAGACAAACTTGCCGGAGGTGATGTCCACCTGACCGCCGCCAAAGTTGGGAGCATAAATGCCCTTCTTCACCGAGGCGATGATCTCGGCCGGATCGTACTGACCCGCCAGCATGTAGGTGTTGGTCATGCGCGGCATCGGCATGGCGGCGTAGGATTCGCGGCGACCGTTGCCGGTGAGCGGCACACCCATCAGGCGAGCGTTCTGTTTATCTTGCAGATAACCCTTGAGGATACCGTTCTCGATCAGCACGTTATAACCACCCGGCGTCCCCTCATCATCGATGGAGACGGAACCACGGCGACCCGGCAGGGTACCATCATCGACGATGGTACAGTGCTTGGAGGCCACCTGCTCGCCGATGCGGCCAGCAAATGCGGAAGATCCCTTGCGGTTGAAATCCCCCTCCAGACCATGACCTACCGCCTCGTGCAGCAGCACGCCGGGCCAACCGGAGCCCAGCACCACCGGCATGGTGCCGGCTGGCGCGTCGATGGCTTCCAGATTGACCAGCGCCTGACGCACCGCTTCACGCACATAGCCAAAAGCGCGGCTCTCCAGCCCGTCCAGTTCGAGGAACCAGTCGTAACCAAAGCGCCCGCCGCCACCGGCACTGCCACGCTCGCGGCGATCGCCCTTCTCGGCAATCACGGTCACCGACAACCGCACCAGCGGACGCACATCGGCGGCCAGGGTGCCGTCGGTAGCGGCCACCAGCACCTCTTCGTAGACGCCGCTGATGGAGGCCATCACCTGATTGATGGCGGGATCCAGACTCCTGGCGAACTTGTCCATCTGCTCCAGCAGGGCAATCTTCTGGTGCTTGTCGAGGGTCTGCAGCGGATCCATGGCCGGATAGAGCAGGTTTGCGGAGGTTCTGGCCCATGCCTTCACCTTGCCGTGAGCACCGGCAGCGGCGATGCCACGGGCGGCAGTCACCGACTGTTGCAGCGCCAGCAGGCTCAGCTCGTCCGAGTAGGCAAAGCCGGTCTTCTCGCCGCTGACGGCGCGCACCCCCACACCCTGATCGATGTTGTAGCTGCCATCCTTGACGATGCCATCTTCCAGCATCCAGGACTCGTGCCAGCTGCGCTGGAAATAGAGATCGCCGAACTCCACCTGATGACTCATCAGGCTGCCGAGCAACTGCTGCAGGCGCCCTTCGTCGAGGTCGTTCGGGGCCAACAGGGAGGCACTAACCTGGCTCAATAGACTCAATCTTCTTCTCCACTCTCGTAGCGAGCTGTTTTAAATCGTCTTGCCGACGGGTTGGCAACAAGCCACACCATCACAACAAACGGGCATGCTCCAGCACGGGCAAACGGCTGCGTTTCAATTTTTCACCACACCATCAGAGCAAACGGGCGTGTTGCAGCACTGGCATGGTGCGTTTCAATTCGTCGATAAGCCCGGGCTCCATCTTCACCAGCACGGTGCCGCACCCGGACTCTTTGCTCGCCAGCACCCGACCCCAGGGGTCGATCACCATGCTGTGGCCCCAGGTCTGGCGCCCCGTCTCGTGGGTACCGCCCTGATTGGCCGCGACTACGTAGCACTGGTTTTCGATGGCGCGGGCCCGCAGCAGCGGCTCCCAGTGCGCCTCGCCGGTCACGGCGGTAAAGGCGGCAGGCACCAGCAACACACGGGCACCGGCTCGGGCCAACTGACGGTAGAGCTCGGGAAAGCGCAAATCATAACAGATCGAGAGGCCGAGGGGACCAAAGGGAGAGTCCACCACCACAGGCCACTCGCCGGGGCTGAATGTCTCCGACTCACGGTAGCGACCGTGATTGTCCGCCACATCCACGTCGAACAGGTGGATCTTGTGGTAGTGGCCCCTGAGCTCACCGCTTGGGTCAAACACCAGCGAACTGGTGTGGATATGGTCGGAATCGGCGATGGTGGTCGGCATTCTTGTCGGCATAGCCCCGGCCACCAGCCAGATGCCATAATCGCGGGCCCATTCAGCCAGCTGCTGCTGGATCGGGCCCTCACCTATGGCCTCGGCCCCATCCAGATAACCCTGCCGTTCGCCAAACAGGGCAAAGTTCTCCGGCAACAGCACCAGCAGCGGCCGCTCTTTGGGCAAGGCGGCCAGCTCGGCGGCGATCTGCTCCCGGTTATCCTGCCAGTGACGGCCAGATACCAGCTGTATTGCGGCTAACCACATGACGTTCTCCTTGTCGCTTGGGCCATCAGATGGTGACAGCATCACCCGCCTGCAGGGTGTAATCCAGCACTATGATGCGCGCCAGCACCGGGCGGAAGATGGCCTTGAGGGCATCGTGATCAGGATGGGGCAGATAGCGCTGGCGGGCAGCTTCGTCGGCAAAGGTCATCAGTACGCTGTGGGTAAAGCCACCATCCCTCCCCTCCGGGCTGTCATTCTCCCCCCACTCCACGGCGGTCACGCCGCTGACCTGATGGGGAATGGCGAGAAAGGCGGTACGCACCGCATCTATCTGGGCAGGCTGGGTGCCCGGTTTGAAGGCGATCAGCAGGATATGTCGGATCATGGCTCACTCCTTGTGATGGTGCCGGGCCGCTCGTTCAGCGCTGAGCGGGCCCCGCATGTTTGGGGCTCAGCAGGAAAGGGGTCACCTCTTGGGTCGGCAGGCTGGGAGCAACGGCGTCAACCGCCTCTTTCTGCTGCTGGTTGAGCTTGATGCGCGCGCGATCTCGTCCCGCCTCGATCAGCTTGGGTGCGTCGAGCGGGCCCGAGATGCGAAAATCGATGCGGGTCACCACATCCACCACCGGCTCCAGCAGTTTGGAGAGGGCCAGCACATAGAGACCCGTGACCGGCGTGATGGAGAAAGCCGCCACCACCGGCAGGGTGCCCCCCAGATTGGGGGAGAAGCTCAGCTCGTAGTCGAGCTGCCAGCGCACCAGATCGGCGATCCCCTCGCCGCGCAGGTTGCCTGCCGCCCCCTTCATATAGAAATCATCGTTGCTGACCTGCCCCTGCTTGATGGTGGCAGAGGCGGACATGGATTCGAAGTAGAAACCCTTGTCGAACACATCGCGAAAATCGAGGCGCAGTTTGCGCAGCAGGGAGTCGAGACTGAGCAGGGAGAGCAGCCGCGCCCCCTTGTCGTTGACCTCCCGCAGAGTGCCGCCCTCCAGCTGATAGTTGGCACTTCCCCCCAGAGTCGGCAGGCTCGGGCGATAGGGCACATCCTGCCAGTTCAGATCAAAAGCGAGAGATCCGGGGGCATCGCCGATGGGCGAGGTGTAACCGAGCCGCTTGAGCAGCAGCTCGCTGTTGTTGCTGGTCAGCTTGCCACGGGCACGGGTCTGCATCCGGTTGCCATCGGCCAGCCAGTCGACGCTGCCGGTGAGCTGACTACCCGCCAGCCGCACATCCAGCCCCTTGAGTGTCACCTTGTTGGCGCCGGGCACCAGCTCCCCTTTCACTTCACCAAGAGGTAGCTCGCCAAAGCGGCAATCGACACAGCTCACCTTCAACCAGGGGATGGATGCCATGATGGCGTTGTCCTGCTGCGCATCGGGATCCGGGCTGAGATCCGAACTCTTGCCGGACCAGTAGATGCGGGCAAACTTGGCATCCACCGGACGATTGGCTACTGCAGGCAGGCGGATCACCCCCATCACGTCGGGGCTGTCGATCATCACTTCGGTCGCCTGATTGGTCGGCCCCACGGTGAAACGCGCCGCCTTGAGGGTGGCACTGCCGATATAGGCGCGAGCCAGTTGCCCATCCACCCACCACTCCTGCGGTAGGAAGGCGGGGCCGACCACCGCATTGCCGGTCTGGTTCTGCGCTGGCAGCCACTGCTTGAGTCGCGCCAGCCAGCCGCCCACATCGGCCTCCTGCTGGTTGATGGCAAGCAGCATGGGAGCATCGCGCATTACCCGGGCGCCCGGCTGACCCACATCGACCCGCACCCGACTGAGATAAGGCACCCCTTCGCCGTAGACCAGTCGGGTCTGCATATCCACATCCGCCCCCAGCACGGCACGAATGTCGGCGCTGCCATCTCGGCCACGGGCGATAACCTTGAGCGGCAGCCGGCTGGCACTGTTCTTGGCCAGTGGCAGCGGCAGATCCAGCCCCATCCCCTGCAGGTTGGAGTCGAGCGCCAGCTGGAAGCTGAACGGCTTGCTGTCGGGCAGGGTCAACCCGAGCTTGCCGCCCCAGTTACTGCGGCCGTTGAGAATGCCGAATGAAGAGATGGCGGCGGGTTGGCGGCGGCTATCCCACTGCCCCTTGAAATCGAGGTCGACCTGATAGTGATCCGGATGCTGGCGCCCCTGATAGTCGAGGGTCAGCGGCTGGTTCCACAGGCTCGCCTTGAGGTTGTTGAAACGGGTCTGCTGGTTGTCATATTCAAGGCGCCCCTGCACCTTCTCCAGCGGCAGATCCAGACTGGCGACCCGCACCTTGTTGTTGCTAAAGGTGGCATCGCCGCTCGCCTTCACCTCGCTCTCGCCATCGAGAGGAATATCGAGCTTGACCGATCCTGCCATCGGGCCGCGGATCTCGATCTCCCGCAGCGCCTGTCCCACCGAACTGCCCAGCGGGGAGTCCTGCAGGTAGTCGCTGATGGCCTTGCCCTCCCCCTGCACCTTGGCATCCACATAGAGGTGGGCGCCGGGGGAGAGATCCGGGATCCAGGCATGCACCGAGTCGGAGCTCGCCTTGCCGAGTTTGGTGGATCGGCTGCGCATATCGAGACCGGCATTCTGGAACAAGAGATCGATCTGCAGGTCGGTAAGCGGTTGCCAACCGGGGAAGAACTCGTAGGTGGCCTGCTCCAGCGGCACCGCCACCTGGAAGATGCCCTTGCCGTTGTCGTAGGGGAAATCCCGAAACTCCCCATACCAGAGCAGGTCGGCCCCCTTGGCCTTCCCCCCCTTGATGGCGCCGCTCAGGTAATCCACCAGCCCCTTGTCCATCGCCTGCAGCGGGAAGTAGCGATCCGCATGGCCCGCATTCTTCACATCGATGCGACCGGTCAGGGCGAGGAAAGGGTGCTCGAACAGATCGAGGCGGAAACGGCTGGCCAGGGTCAGATCCGGGTTATCCAGCGCGATATCCTGCCCGTAGAGCACCCAGCCCTGTTCCTCGCGCCACCAGTCGAGGCGGGCCGAGAAGTTGTCGACCGGGATCGGCATCTTGAAGTGACGGGTGGGATCCACCTTGTCGTTCGCCAGCGCCAATCTGGCGCTACCGCCGGTCGGGGTAAGCCAGAACTCGCCGTTGAGATCCTGCATCCCGGGTATATCCTGCCAGGCCTTGAGACGCACCTTGCTGAAGCGACCACTGAGGGAGAGATCCTGCCAGTCGGCGTTGGCCAGCAGCGTCAGATCCTGCACCGAACCCTGCGGATTGGTCTGGCGCAGGGTCTCGCAGAGTGTGGGGTAGAGCGCCGAGACCAGCTGACTGATCTGGGTGATCTTGTCGAACTCTATGCTGGGCAGATAGCCCTGCACCCGATCCCCGATCCGCTCCAGCTGCAAGCGGCTCTGCAACCAGGGTTTGCCATCCAGCTTGAAGGTGACGTTGTGGCTGGCCAGCTGCCAGTCGGTGCCCTCACGGCGCAGCTGGATCTTGCCACCATCGAGACCGAAACGGTGCATCTCCCCTTTCTTGGGATCCTTCCAGATCAGGTAGTTGGAGCCGAATGCCAGCAGGGTATTGCCCAGCTTGCCGCTGTCAAACTCGCTCCAGAGCTGAAAGTCGAGCTGACCGGCAACCTTGGGTTCGCCCGCATGGATTTTGGCCAGGGTCGGGGTGATATCGAGCTGGCGAGCCCCCAGATAAAGCTGACCCTTGAGGCGATCGAGCCGGGCAGTCGGGGCGTCCACATCCAGAATCAGATCGAGGGTGCTCTCGCCCACCCCGTTGATGAGGTAAGCCTTGCCGACCCCCTGATGGCGCTTGCCACGGTTCTGCCAGCGCAGTTGGGCGATGTCGAGGGCGCGCAGATCACCGAGGGAGGTGGTGACGCTGAGACGGGTGTTGTGCACATCGAAGGTAGAGAGCTGGGTCAGCAGAAAGCGCAGCAGGGCGCCCTGCTGGGGATCGCCGGAGGGGCTGTCGTCAGCCGGTTGGCGCAAGTCGATGGTGATATCGCCATCGCTCAGGATCAGCTCGCCAAACACCGGCTTGAGCTCGTTAATGGTGCGCCAGAAGTCGAGGTGCACCCAGGCTTTGCCGAGCTGTACGGCAAAACGCCCCGAATCCGGGGCGATGGCGAGTTGCTGCAGCTCGAGGGCGGGCCCGGACTGTGTCCAGTCCAGCCCCACTTGCTCCACGCTGACCTTGAGTTGTGAATCACCCAGCAGAGTGTGGATCAGACTCTCCCGGTATTGATTCAGCAAAGGGCCCCCGACCCGTACCAGGGTGACCAGCATGGCCATCAGTACGAACAGGACCCCCAGGGCCAACCAGCCCCGACTCAGCCAGCGATAGACCAATTACATCATCACCACGTCGAACTGCTCCTGACCGCAGAGGGGTTCGCTCACTACCCGCACCTGCTTGCCGATAAACACTTCCAGCTCAGCCAAACTGTGGGACTCCTCGCCATGGAGGTAGTCGGCCACGGCCGGGGCCGCGTAGACGGTGAACTGATCCGCATCGTAGGCACGATTGACCCGGATGATCTCCCGCAGGATCTCGAAGCAGACCGACTCCACCGTCTTGACCCGGCCGCGTCCCTTGCACTCGGGGCACTCGGAGCAGAGCACATGCTCCAGACTCTCGCGGGTGCGCTTGCGGGTCATCTCCACCAGACCCAGCTGGGAGAAGCCGTTGACGTTGGTCTTGGCACGATCCTTTGACAGCGCCTGCTCCAGACTGTGCAGTACCCGACGGCGGTGATCCTCGGACTGCATATCGATGAAGTCGATGATGATGATGCCGCCAAGGTTGCGCAGGCGCAGGTGACGGGCGATGGCCGCCGTCGCCTCGACGTTGGTATTGAAGATGGTCTCTTCCAGATTGCGATGGCCGACAAAGGCGCCGGTGTTGATATCCACCGTAGTCATGGCTTCGGTCTGGTCGATGATGAGGTAGCCGCCGGATTTCAGCTCTACCTTGCGCTCCAGCGCCCGCTGGATCTCGTTCTCCACGTCGTAGAGATCGAAGATAGGCGACTCGCCGGGATAATACTCCAGCTTGCTGGCCAGCTCAGGCACGTACTCTTCGGTGAAGCGCTTTAGCTGATCGAAGCTCTGGCGGGAGTCGACGCGGATCTTGTCGAGCTCGGCGCCGACAAAGTCACGCACTACCCGAAATGCCAGACTGGGATCCTCGTAGAGGATCTTGCAGGGTGGATACTTCTGTTTGCGCTCGAGGATCTTGCGCCACAGACGCTTCAGGAAGGCGGCATCCTGCTCCAGCTCCTGCTCCCCCACCCCTTCGGCGGCGGTGCGGATGATGTAGCCACCCAGCTCGTCCACATAACCAGCTACGGTGCGCTTGAGGCGCTCCCGCTCTGCTTCGGACTCGATACGTTGGGAGACACCGACGTGGGCACTGCCCGGCATAAAGACCAGATAGCGGGATGGCAAGGTGATATCGGTGGTGAGACGGGCACCCTTGGTACCCAGCGGATCTTTCACCACCTGCACCATGATGTCCTGCCCCTGACGCACCAGCTCGGCGATGTTGCCGACCTGAAACTGCTCCTTCTCCTTCACCGCCACACATTCGGTGTGCGGCACGATGTCGGAGGCATGGAGAAACGCCGCCTTGTCCATGCCGATATCGACGAATGCCGCCTGCATGCCGGGCAGCACCCGACTGATCTTGCCTTTGTAGATATTGCCCACGATGCCGCGTTTGGCCTGACGCTCTACATGCACTTCCTGCAGCAGACCGTTTTCGACCAGAGCGACCCGGGTTTCGGAGGGGGTAACGTTAACCAGCAGTTCTACCGACATAAGTAACCTTGCCTGTTCCAGTTTTGAATTCTATAGAGCCAATCCGGTACAACGCGCGCAAGGGAGAAACGCAGCAGAGCACAGCTGACGGGAAATTATTTGAGCTGTTCCAGATGATGCTTGATCAGCAAGTCTGTCTCCAGCAGGGGCAGGCCGACCACGGCGCTATAGCTCCCTTCGATGCGGCTGACAAACTTGCCGGCAATACCCTGAATGCCATAAGCCCCGGCCTTGTCACAGGGCTCACCAGTCTGCCAGTAGGCCTCGATCTCGGCCTCGTCCAGCTTGCGAAACGCCACGTTGGTGGTGACCAGACGCACGTCACAACGATCCTTGCTGGCCAGCGCTACCGCCGTCATCACCTGATGCACCTTGCCGGAGAGGGACTCCAGCATATCCTTGGCATCCAGCAGATCGGACGGTTTCTCCAGTACCCGGTCGCCCAGCACCACTATGGTGTCGGCGCCAAGCACCGGCAACGCCGTCGGCGCACACGCCACGCCCGCCATCGCCTTGTCACGGGCGAGGCGGCAGACGTAATCCTGCGCCTTTTCACCCTCTTCCCGCTGCTCGGGCACATCCAGTTTCAGCACCTCGAAGCGGTAGCCAATCTGGGTCAGCAGTTCACGGCGACGGGGAGAAGCCGAGGCGAGATAGAGTTGTGGTTCGTTGTTTTTGTTCATATTTACCTGATATTGAAGCGGCGCCGCACCTTGCGCAGCACCAGAAACACCCAGGGCCATATTAGCATCGTCGTCAACGTCGACCAAAAGTAGGAGAAGTTGAGACTGGCCTGGCTGAACAGATGCTCGGCCCAGAATACCGTCATTTTACCCACCAGCGAGAGGCCACCGATGATCAGTGCCTGCTGCCAGAGGGAGAAGTTGCGGATCTTCTGGAACTGGAAGGCCGCCAGATAGGTGGTGATGGCCATCGCCATCGCCCGCACGCCGAGGGTACTGCCAAGCAGCACATCCAGCAGCAGGCCCGCCACCCAGGCGGTGCCGACGTTGGTCCGGTGCGGCAAGGCCAGTGCCCAGTAGATGAGCACCATGGCCAGCCAGTCCGGGCGGAAGGGGTCAAATTCGAAAGGAAGCGGCAGGATCGACAGGCTCAAGGCCAGCAGGATCGAGATCCAGATCCAGATCCTGCCGCTGGCGGGTTCTAGCATCAGCGGGTGGCTCCTGCGGCGGACGCAGCGGGAGCCGCCCGTTCGCCATCCTCATCATGTACTTCAGGCTTCTTGTCGGTCCACAGCAGCAGCAGATAACGCAGTCTGTCCAGCTCCACCAGCGGTTTGGCCTCGACCTGGGCGAAGGGCTTGCCCTCCACATACTCGGAGCGGGTCACGGTCGCCACCGGATAGCCTTCCGGGAAACGGCCACCCAGACCCGAGGTGACCAGCAGGTCACCCACCTGAATATCGGTGTTGCGCGGCAGGTTGCGCAGCTCAAGCTTGTCGAGTTCACCACTGCCGGAAGCAATGGCGCGCAAGTCGTTGCGCAGCACCCGCACCGGAATGCCGTGGCTGGAGTCGGTGATCAGCAGCACGCGACTGGTGGTGGAGCCCACGTGGAGCACCTGACCAATCACCCCCTGATCGTTGATCACCGCCTGACCGTTGTAGACGCCATCCAGCGCCCCCTTGTTGATCAGCACCTGATGGCTGAAGGGGTCGGAATCCACTGACAGCAGCTCGGCCACCATCTTGCGGGACTCCTTGTGCACCGGCGAACCGAGCAGCTCACGCAGCCGCTGATTCTCGTGCTCCAGCTGATCCATTTTGAGCAGACGGGCACGCAGGGTGAACAGCTGTTGCTCCTGCTGCTTGGTCTGCTCGATGAGATCGGCGCGGGTCTGCACCTGGGTCGACATGGTGTCGAGCAGGGTGCCGGGCGCATTGGCCATGTATTGCAGGGGACTGACTAACGAACTGAGGTAGACGCGGACATGGGTAAACACACCGAAGCGGGAATCCGCGACGATGGCAGCGATGGAGATGATGACGGCGAGAAACAACCGTAACTGAAGCGAAGGGCCTCTACCAAAAATGGGTTTCATGGGTCGTCAAAAAAGAGCCGGCACGCTGGCCGGCTTTGGGTCTTATTCGTAGTGGAACAGATCGCCACCGTGCATATCGATCAACTCCAGCGCCTTGCCGCCGCCACGGGCCACACAGGTGAGGGGATCTTCGGCCACGACGACAGGAATGCCGGTCTCTTCCATCAGCAGACGGTCGATATCTTTCAGCAGTGCGCCACCACCGGTCAGCACCATGCCGCGCTCGGAGATGTCGGAAGCCAGTTCCGGCGGAGACTGCTCCAGCGCCACCATGACGGCAGCCACGATACCGGACAACGGCTCTTGCAGCGCTTCCAGGATTTCGTTGGAGTTGAGAGTGAAGCTGCGCGGTACACCTTCAGCCAGGTTGCGGCCACGGACTTCAATCTCGCGCACCTCTTCGCCCGGATAGGCGGAGCCGATCTCGTGCTTGATGCGCTCGGCAGTCGCTTCACCGATCAGGCTGCCGTAGTTGCGACGGACGTAGCTGATGATCGCTTCGTCAAACTTGTCGCCACCGATACGGACTGACTGGGAGTAGACCACACCGTTCAGAGAGATGATGGCCACTTCAGTGGTACCACCACCGATATCAACCACCATGGAACCGGTCGCTTCGGATACCGGCAGGCCGGCACCGATAGCAGCAGCCATAGGCTCGTCGATCAGGTAGACCTCGCGGGCACCGGCGCCCAGTGCGGACTCCTTGATGGCGCGACGTTCAACCTGGGTTGAACCGCACGGTACACACACCAGCACACGCGGGCTGGGGCGGAAATAGTTGTTGTCGTGAACCTGTTTAATGAAGTGCTGCAGCATCTTCTCGGTCACGTAGAAATCGGCGATCACGCCATCTTTCATCGGGCGGATTGCGGAAATGTTGCCCGGGGTACGGCCCAGCATCTGCTTGGCGGCATGACCGACAGCAGCGACCGATTTGGCGTTCCCGCGCTCTTGGCGAATGGCGACAACTGAGGGTTCGTTAAGGACGATCCCTTGATCTTTTACATAGATCAGGGTGTTGGCAGTTCCCAAATCGATCGACAGATCGTTGGAAAAGACGCCTCTGAGCTTTTTGAACATGGCTACGGGAAATCCTAAGAATTTGGAGGTGCAGAAAACCGGCTAACTTTACCAATGCCCACCCCAATGGGCAAGCGCTCAAACTGTCGCCAATCAATCAGGCGCGACAAAAATGCGAGTCATCACTCACTCGGACACGCTTGCAAACACTAATAAACAAGGATTTAGGGGGATGCTGTTGAGTCAGCCCCCCTTTCACATCATTCAGTGCAATACTTCGCGCCGATAAATAATTCTGTCATTACCCCGGCTGGAGCCGAAAATGGCCTCACCTTGCAGGTTGCCGTCATTGGCACTCGTTGGGTCAGACAACCAGAGGGGCTGCGACGGCTGTTTTGCCAATTCGACCTTGTAGGGGATGCGCACCGAGATGTCCGGCTTGGCAAAGTGGAACAAGATCTCCCCATCTTTCGCCAGTGCAGCATCCCCACCCGGTGCAGAACTACCCAACCCCAGCTTGATCTTGCGGCCCGCCCCCAGATTCAGCTCGCGAGTCGCCGCATCAAAGGTGTGACTCGGATTAAGAAAAATGAACCCCTGATTGGCCAAAGAGAGCTGGGTACATTGATCTTCCTTGTTTTGCAGCCAGTTGCCCCCTTCGTAATATTGCATCTGCAGTGGAATGGCCAGCGGCGCCGAGGCCAGGCCCGCCGCCGTACCAGCCTGCAGGCGGCCGTACAACAGCTTTTGAGTACCCAGCAGCACCGCATTACACCCCGACCCGGAACATGACCCAGCGACAGCAGTATTCATATTTGGATTAGCCAACAGTGTATTGCCGCCATCCATATCATCGACTTTGAGACCAAAGCTCAACGTGGCGAAAGGTGCTTCTGGACTCGCAGCACGATCAAAGCGGGTATTCAGCCCCAAAGGTGACTGCTGATTAACGCTCGCAATACCACTTGCCCAGCTGAGCGAGGGAGATAGTGTAATACGCTTGTCACGCGCAACCCCATCCAGAGCATTGGCAGCCACCATCTCAGCAACCCCTTTAGCGAACGCCCCCTTATAGTTCTCTGTCGTCCCTTTCTGCAGATTGCGTGCAGTGAGGACAAAACCGCTGGCAAAGGGCTGGCTCATATATGTAAAGGCATTGCAGGCAGGCGTGATAAAGCCATTACTCAAACTGTAATCCCAAGGGACAAAACGACCGATGGGTACGCTCCATCGCAACACAGTCTCAAGTTGGGGTAATTCATCCTGATAAGCGGGATAAGGCACAAAGTTGCTGACGCCTAACCGGATCACCCCTACCTCAGACCAATTCGCAGTCACGTTTGCTACCCCGCTCGCCAACGTGATCGTGGTTGGCGAAAATGCTCCGCTGACGCCCGTTGTCGGCGCTAACAGGGCCCAAGAGAGCGTTTTATTACTGGTAGTAAACCCTGGGGTTAACTGATCCTGAGTATTGACTGCACTGGCTTGTAAAGTAAAAGGCTCGCCCGCTTTGCGATAGATAGGACAAGTGGCATAAGTACTGTCGTTATTTCCCGAGCACACACTCTGTCCTTGAGCCTGGAGTGCGATCGCTTTGGGAATCACGGCAACGGTATCACTACCGGTCAACTTGAGGGTGCCTGTGACATCATTCTTAAGGAAAGTAGTATCCAGTCGCAACACACCGGCATCCGGATATTGCAACGTCAACTGGCCAACTCCATTGCTATCGAACGATACGTTAACGTTCCCACTTGGCGATATTGTGCTGCCATTGATCGTCGGCACTGCATTGCTGGCAGTATCAGACACGACCTTGGTAGAGCCGAATTGCAGGGTCTGATTTCCTGTCAATAATGGAACGCATACCTTGGTTGCTCCAACATCGCTGGATTTAATGGCTCGAATCGTCGAGTTTGTTGAACTACCGGCATAAAAGGTGGAGAAATCAAACTGCAGAGCAGCATCGGAAAAATTCATAGAACAACTGCTATCAAGCACACCATCGCGATAACAACGTAATAACGCCGAGGGATTTGCGCTTGATAACCCAATGACAACACTCTTGGCAGCCAGAGAAGATAATGTGATATCAGCTGTTCCTGAACTACCCAAGCTGACTGGGTTACTACTCCATCCGTTGCTCGGCGTCATACTGACACTGGCATTACCTTTATAAAGTTGGCTACAACTGTTATCAAGACACGCGGCAAGCCGAACCTGTGCGGGTTCACACGTCAATGAGGAAGAAGGATAATAAACCTCATAATGGTCAACAACCGCCGTAGCTGTACATTGGAAAGATTGGCTATCGATGCGCGAGTTATTGCCTAACACCACGGATTTACCATTCACGCGCCCCATTAAATATGAAGCAGAAGATAAGTTAATAGTTTTAGCTGAGCTATCTGCTTGATAGACCATCCCGGATAGGGTTGAACCATTGGCTAAATATGCACTATCATAAACAACCATCAGTAACTTACTGATGTCACCGGAAATATTTGAGCCAGGACTGTTAATGTAGCTAGCCGATCCCATATCGAGATTTTTAACAAATATACGAACCGGGCCATCAACAATGATCGATGTATCATTATTCATCTTCAATGTTTCGATCCAGTAATCGCCAGCGGCCAACTTCACCGTATAATCTCTACCACCACGCCCACTTCCCAAGTCAAGAACTTTAATGCTAATACCCGAGTTCTCGATATTTATTTGTGACTGATGAGCTGTGCTAATTGTCCCAAACTGATTGCCCTCTACGGCAGTGAGAAAACGCGTTTCGGCAAAACCAACGGAAATGTTACTACCTGCACTTAATGGAAACCGGGAAGAGGGAGCGCCAGACCAGCCATTTACCATACCTGCAGCAACACAAGCGCTATTATCACAGTTTAGACCAGATGTACCTTTTATCTGACCATTAGGACCGTATCCAAGGCGCCCCCCTTGAGAACCAAATAACTGCCCTGCCGTATAATTCGTATTCCCTGAGAAGTCAATTCTGTCGCTACTTTCTCGACCTTGGGCTGGATAAGGAAAAACCTGTGTACATAAATCATCAAGTACAGGAATATCATTTTTAGGCGTGTAACGCAGGATCATATCATCCCAGCTTATATCATCCCTATCTCTGGCATTTACTGTTTCGATCCATAATTCGTAATTACCAGCAGCAAGCTCATAGTTTATATTCCAATTGACATCCCCATTGCTATTGAAGTAATAAACCAATGGTGTATATGCACTACCAACTGGACGGATGAACATGCGTGAACCGTTATTCACGCCCCAATCACGCAAGTTATATAACGTGAGTGCATTCAATTGTGACCGCTTATTAAGCGTGAATTGATACAATATATAAGTACCGTTTGGCGCGGGGGGATACCAGCGAGTAGCATCAGTATTCTCACCTATATGGGAACGTTCAATAAAATGGAACGCTGTCGTAGCACCATTGGTTACCAACCTTATATCTTTGAATGAAAAGTCATCCCAGTCTCTACAATAAGGGTCATACGCCCCCCAATAGTACCCATTTGAAAAACAACCACCCCAAACAGCCATCTTGTACTCACCGGGGTTTAGCAACCATCCGCCATAACGAGATACCCTATCCCGTGAATAGTCATTAGCCCTCTCATTCAGCACTACATTTCCTAGGCTGTCCCAAATAACAAAATTAGCTCCTGCATCCAAACCAGTAGCGCTCTCAAGCCGGAGCTCGGATAAGGTCACAGGGTGACTAATATAAAAATGGATAGGGTTGACAGGTATGTAAGCCGAAAATCGAGTCGAAACCAAGGTAGTTGGACGAAGGGCATTACTTGTATTATCACCAATCAAAAACTGTCCAGGTAAAACAATATCTGCTCGAGCCAACTGAGAGACCAAAAGCAGCAGCCATAGCAAAAAACACTTCATTTTTTGGCTCATATCTGGCCTCCATCATAAGCTTCGACCATCAGGGTTCGGCTCACGGCAAAATCAGGGTTGGCACTGTTAAGGTCCGAGCTGCCACAGGTTCCGACACTCTCGAGACGATAGCCATTGGTCACAGATCCGTTGTAGGTCACCGGCACCGTGGCGCAACGAACCACAGCCTGACAGTTGGTCAGCCCTGGATTGCTGGCAAAGCTCAGTGGGCTGCTTGCCAGGCAGACCGCTGGGGGGGTCGGTTGGGCAAGCGTGCGCTTGGGGAACAACCGATAAAGCGCCACTTCCAGCCCGCTCTGGGCGGCCAGCAGGGCCCGCACGCTGCGCACCTCCACGGTATTTTTCTCACCGCTATCGACCAGAAAACGGCCCATGGCAGCCGCCAGCAGTGCCATCACCACAATCACAAACAGGGCGATCATCAAGGCACTGCCTCGCATCCGTCCGAAAGCCTGTGGATCAGGGCACATTGAACACCTCTATCTTGTGGTTGAAGGTGACCGACTCCCCCTTGCGTTCGAACACAAAGCGCATGCCAAACTCCCCTTCGGCGTTAAACGCCGAGGTTTCCCGATAGAAGGTTCCAATACGAAGGGAATCGGCCATCAATACGCCTTGTGCAGGTAAGGATGCTCCAATGGGGGCAGTGGCACGGATCAGCGTGTTTCCTTCCACACAGTAACGTACCTGCTGGTTGGCAAAGTAGACCCGGCTGCCCGGAGAGAGACCAGCCAGGCTCTCGGCACTGGTATAGCGGATGGTTTGCGCTCCGGATACGGGCGTCAGCACATCCGTGACCCTGGCTACGCAGCGGCCATAATCGCAGCCAGCCGTGAGCGAACCGGCATTTTTGTCCGGCACAGGGAAGACGATCAGCTGATCATTTTTTTTGACGGCGGTGGCATCCACATCCAGTGGGTTGGCAGCAGAAGCCGGGGTCGCCATCACCAGCTCAAGGGTGGCCGTGCTCCCCGACATAGCACGGTTAAGCGCCAGATAGCGGCTGGAGGTGCTGATGGGCCAAAACCGCAGACAGGCACCGGAGTCGACCCATGCCCCGCCAGTCGTCTCGATCCGCTCCGATCCCGGCACCGCATCGCGCAGTTCGCGGTTAAGCCGCTCCATGGCGAAGCGGGCATCGCTCATCAACTGCTCACGGCTGCTGGCATCGCCATAAATCTGGGTACCGATACCGATAAACTGGCTGGTAAAGGTCGCCATTATCCCGAGCAGCAGGATGACCATCACCAGCTCGACCAGGGTAAAGCCACGATTACCCCGAGGTTTACGGTAGGTTCGATTGGCCGCCAGGCGTAATCTGGCGCCGGAGTTGGCTAGGGGCGCTGAAATTCTGGTAGACAGGCAACACCTGATAGCGGAGCGATCCATCAGTAGTTCCCCCGATAAAAGGAGAAATCGAGCACGCTCTGATCCGGTAGCTTGATCTGCAGATCAATGCGCTTGCCCACAGAGCAGGGGGCGGCACAACTCTTGAAGGTGCCGTCGCTGAAATCGGCTCCACGCACCGCAATTTTCACCTGATAGTTGCGATACTCCTCGCTGCTGACTCCCACCTCAGTTTGGGTCAGGGTGTTGGCATCCACCCAGCTACCTGCGGTATCGAAATCATCCACATCGTTATAGGCATAGGATGCGGGCTCGCCATCCGGGCCATAACTGGTGGAGCAGGAAGAGATGGTCACCCCTGCCACCTGCTCGCCACAACGATAACGACCACCATTATGATCCGAATGTTCATCAAACGACTTTTGCAAGATCTCGCCGGAGAGGCGCTGGGCAAGCTGGGCGGCGCGTACCTGCTGCACCGGATCCACCGCCTGCGGCGCCTGATTGATGAGTAAACCGAGAATGCCGGTCAGCGCCACCGCCAGCAGCACTATGCCGACGATCAGCTCGATCAGGGTAAAACCACGCTTAAGGGATCTCATGAATAAACCCCTCGGATTCAATCTTGATACGGCTGATTTCGCGGCCATCACTCACCAGCAAGGTACAACCGGTAGCACAGTTGCCTAGCGGTCTCCCCATCTGATCGAAGCGCAGCACGAAGCGGTTGTTGTTATCTAGGGAGATGGAGATACCGGCAGAGGGCGTAACCAGTCGACCACGAGTCTCCAACTGTGGAGTCCAGCCACTATTGGTATCCAAATTATCGCTGGCGGGACACGCAGCATAAGTACGGTGGGCAAAACGGGGAGAGGCAACCACCAGCTGGGTACAGCGGTTGGCAGGCTCATGCATATTGACGGTCTGTACCAGCCGCAAGCGGGTCAGCAGCTCGTCACGCACGGTTTGAGTTTCAAAGCCGCCTTTGCCCAGCCATTTGGGCACGGCAAAGGCGGCCAGAATCCCGAGTAACAGGATCACCAGTACCAGTTCAATCAGGGTAAAGCCCTTGGTTGCAGGCATGGGACTTCTCATCAGGGAAAAGAGAAAGCGAGGCCGAAGCCTCGCTTGTCCAGATATTATTACTTACAGTTCTTCAGCTCGACCTTAAACGGTACAGTTTCCGAAGTAGCTGCTGTATAAGTCACATAGCACTCGTTACCCTTGGTATTATCTGGATAGAAATCCGAGGAAGTAGCTGAAGCGCCAGATACTTTCCAACCATCCAAAGTGACAGCCGCAGAAACGGTATCAGCAGTTGGATAGCCGTAAATTACTTTAACACCCGTCATGCCGGTCAGAGCGGTTCCACCCGCAGCAGATGCTTTTTCCTGGCCTTCCAAAGCAGCCTTGCTATAAACCAAATTGGCTGCACTCTGCAGTGCAGATTGAACACCCTGCGCAGCAGACTTACGAGCATCATCCTGCAGATTCAGGAACTTGGGTGCAGCGGTGACCGCCAGAATACCCAGAATGATGATCACGATAACCAGTTCGATCAGGGTAAAACCCGCCTGTTTTTTCATTTCACTTTCCTCTGTTAATTAATATTTGTGGTCACCTGACCGGACGCCGGACGGTAACTGAAACTCATAAATGCATCAGTCTTGCCTTGCGGATCCTGATACTTGCCATCACTGCCCTTACTCAGACTATTGACCAGATAGTAACGGCAGACCGAATCCAGTCCATTACTGCTTACTGTGGCATAGTATTTCAGGTCATTGCCGCTACCGCGCACTTCATTGAAGCTGGCCGTAGCCTTGGGCGGGTTTTGCAGTAACCCCTCCCAAATATTGAGACAACGTTCGGCGGTCAGATTAGCCGGATCCACATCGGGATTACCGCTTGCGGTGGTATCCATCGGATAGCCGGGCGACAGCTCGCCGTTGCTGATCTGGGTATCGGTCGGAGTGGTCAGATAGAAGCGACTACCGTCATAGAGCACAGTATTGAGGCTGTCCTGTTTGGCGCGACCTTCCGCCTCCCATTGCGCCCGCACCAGTGAAACGCCGGTAGCAAAACCGCCAGAGACTCCCTCCACGCTGGCCTTTTTCGCTTCGTCAGTCACATCGAGAAAGCGCGGCAGTGCAGTCACCGCCAGGATCCCCAGGATCACGATAACGATCACCAGCTCAATGAGGGAGAAGCCGGCAGACAGTCTCCTCATCCCGTTTTCCGGCATTGATGGTGCCATTGGTTTCATTGTCATGCTCCCTCCGTAATGCCCCACATTATTTCATGCAGGCCCAAAAAAATCATGTAGTTGGGTCATATGATTAGTTTCATTCAAGGCTTTTTCATCACCCGCCCGTCAGAAAACTGATAAACCAGCCAATAACCATCCCACCCCATCTCGCAACCACTGCCATCGGGACGGGCCAGAACCTGCAGGGGAGGCATGCCCCCCTTCGTCTCACCCATCAGTGCCAGCCACAACTGACGGCAATTTTCCGAAGGGGATTGCAGCGGCACCAGCCCCAGGGGCCACCCTCGGGCGTCAAACTGCCACCCCTTGCCGGCGACATGCAGTGTCTGCGGGCGCCGCTCATCGAGCCAAATGCCGTGCAAACGCTGTGCCCGCTCGGCAAATTGCTCCCCCAGCAGGGTGAGGGTGAGCTGCTGCGCCTCTTCCCGGTGCCCCTGATAGCTACGCACCAACGTAGCAACAATCACCATCAACAGGATGATCACGGCGATCCGCCGATATCCGGTCAGCCAGCGATCATCCTGCTGCGTCTGTCTGCTCATCCAGCCCTCGACTCCACCGCTCACTTGCCTCTTACGGCTCTCATCATGTCCCACCATTCAAGCGTGAAGATGCCGAGTTACTTGCCGCGAACTGCGCGCATCATGTCCCACATGGGGGTGAAGATACCCAGTGCCAGGATCAGTACCATTACTGCCACGATCCCGATCAGGATCGGCTCGATCCGAGCGGTGAGACTCTTGAGGTCATAATCCACCTCCCGCTCGTAATACTCGGCCGCTTCGTGTAGCAGGTCATCGACCTGACCGGTCTCCTCCCCCACGGCGATCATCTGCATCACCAGCGGGGTGAACAGGCCGCTGCTGCTGGCGGTGCGCAGCAGGCTCTCGCCCCGCTCGATACCGGCGCGCATATCCCGCACTCGCCCCGCCATATAAGCGTTATCCACCGCATCGGCCACCAGGGTCAGCGCCGTGTTTAGCGGCACCCCGGCCTTGAGCATCATGGAAAAACTGCGGGCAAAACGGGCCAGCAGGGAGCGCTCTATGATGGTGCCGACGATCGGCAACTTGAGCTGCCAGCGGTGCCAGGTCAGCTTGCCCTTGATGGTGGCGACCCAGCGGCGCCAGCCGAACACCATCCCCACCAGAATAGCGAGCAGCAGCCACCAGTAGTTGACAAAAAAGTGCGAGGTGGCGAGCAGAATGCGGGTCGCCAGCGGCAACTCCACCCCGAACTTGGCGAACATGCCGGCAAACACCGGGATCACCATGATATTGAGGATCACCATGGCGATGCCGATGGCGATCATCACGAAGCTGGGGTAGCGCATGGCGGTCTTGATGCGCTTGCGGGTCTCCAGCTCCAGCTCGAAATAGTTGGCGAGCTGCAAAAAGGCCTCTTCCAGCTGACCTGTGTTCTCACCCACATGGATGATGGCGACAAACAGGCTGCTGAATACCTTGGGGTGCGCCTGCATCGAGCTCGAAAGCGGGCGACCGTTGCCAAGATCTTCCCCCAGCGAATGAAGCGCCCGCTTGAGCGGCTTGCTGTGAGTGCTCTCCTCCAGCCCGGCAATGGCGCGCAGGATCGGGATCCCGGCCCGGGTCAGGGCATACATCTGGCGGCTGAAGATCACCAGCTCGTCCAGCTTGACGCCACCTTCCAGCAACAGTGACCAGTCGATGGCGGCGGACTTGGCCTTGCCCGGTTTGAGTTCGGTGGGCATCACCCCGCGGCGCATCAGCTGCTCGGCGGCCGCCATCTCGTTGGCCGCTTCTACCACGCCACTGGTGGCGTTGCCCTGGCTGTCACGCCCCTTGTAGGCAAAGTTAGCCATCGCTTACCCCAAATCCTCGGCCAGTCGCAGCACCTCATCCACCGAGGTGATCCCCTGACGGGCATAATCGAGGGCAGTGAGGGCCAGCGGCCGGTAGTGTTCATGTTGCCGGGCCGCTTTGGCGAACCCTTCCGCATCGTTGCGGCGCAGGGCATCCATCATCGGCTGATCCAGCTCCAGCAGCTCGTAGACCCCGATCCGGCCGGAATAACCGGTAAAGTTGCAGCTCTGGCAACCCCGGCCCTTGTGATAGGTATGCTGGCCAGGCACCTCGCCGGAGAGCACGGTGAGCCAGGTGGCCTGCCCTTCGTCGGGCGCCTTCTCCTCGACGCAGTGCTCACATACCCGCCGCACCAGCCGCTGGGCGACCACCGCCCGCAGGGCACTCGCCACCAGATAGCCGGGCGCCCCCATGTCGATAAGGCGCAAAGCACTGGTCACCGCATCGTTGGTGTGCAGTGTGGTCAGCACCAGGTGACCTGTGATGGAGCCACGCAGACCGATCTCTACCGTCTCGTTGTCCCGCATCTCCCCCACCAGCAGGATGTCCGGATCCTGACGCAAGGTGGAGCGCAGCACATTGGAGAAGGTGAGGCCGATCTTGGGGTTGACCTGCACCTGATTGACGCGGGAGAGACGATACTCCACCGGGTCTTCTACCGTGATGATCTTGTTGCTGGACTGGTTGAGCTCGGAGAGAGCGCCATAGAGGGTGGTGGTCTTGCCGCTACCGGTCGGGCCGGTCACCAGAATCATCCCGTGCGGGCGTTTGAGCTGGCGACGGAAACGGGTCAGGATCTCAGGCGGCATGCCGGTCTCGGTCAGCGACAGGATGCCGGAGGATTGATCCAGCAGACGCATCACCACCGACTCGCCATATTGCACCGGCATGGTGGACATCCGCACATCCACATCGCGACCGCGCACCTTCATATTGAAACGGCCATCCTGCGGCAAGCGCTTCTCGGAGATATCGAGCCCCGCCACCAGCTTGAGGCGCAGCACCAGCGCCTGGGCGATGCGCACCTCGTTGAGGATGTTCTCGTGGAGGATACCGTCGATCCGCTGGCGAATGCGCAGCACTTTCTCGTCCGGCTCGATGTGGATATCCGACGCTCCCACCTGCACCGCATCCTCGAACAGGGAGCGCAGCAGCTTGGCCACCGTCGCCTCCCCCTCATCGTTAGCCCCTAGGTTACTGGAGCCCAGCTCGAAGCCGGAGTCCTGATACTCCTCCTGCAGCTGTTCGGCGAAGCTCTCGATCTCGCGGGTACGGCGATAGAGGCGGTCGAAATACTCCAGCAACTGCCCTTCCCTCGCCACCGCCAGCACCATGATGCGCGGGCTGAGCAGGGCGGCGACGGCATCCAGTGCGCTCAGATCAGCCGGATCCGACATCGCTACCGTCACCTTGTCGTCGGTGAGGTTGACCGCCAGCGCCCGATAGCGACGCGCCTGCACTTCCGGCAGCAGTGGCACCGCAGCTGCGTCGATGGTCAGGTTGTTGAGATCGAAGAAGGGCACATCCAGCTGGCGGGCGAGGAACTGCAACAGCTGCACCTCGCTGATAAAGCCGAGGTCGATGAGGGTGGTGCCCAGCTTGCGGCCGGTCTGACGCTGCTGCTGCAGGGCAAGCTGCAGCTGATCATCAGAGATGATCTGCTCTTGTACCAGCAGGTCGCCGAGGCGCATTTTCAGTCTGGGTTGTGCCATGTTTGCTCCGATCTCTGTTACTTCACACCCGTTGCCGCATCCGATTCCGCTTCGCTAATCGAACCTGCTGTTTATCAAGGGGTTAGTTGGCCAATTCGTTGTTCCAGCCAATTGGTCGACGCCTCGCCGAGGTTGCCGTGCAGCAGGGCGTTGCGATAGGCATCGAGCGCCCGCTGGCTGTGGCCCTGACCATCCTCGGCCACGCCGAGACCAAGCCACCAGCGGCCCTGATCCGGCTGCTGACGCAGCAGCTTCACATAGAGCGCCGCCGCATCGGCATTCTGGCCCAGCTCCTGAGTCAGTCCTGCCCAAGTGGCGTAGTAGTCCATGTTGCTGGCGAGATCCGGCTGATAGCCGGACAGCCAGCCAAGCGCCTGCTGCTGTTGCCCCTCGCTGATGGCAAGGCGGGCCAGTAGCAGACGAAAATCGGCCTGTTGGGGATCGAGCCGGATCCCCTCTTCCAGCAGCTGACGCGCCTCGGTCAGACGGCCCTCGCCGTAGAGCAGCCCCGCCAGCTGCTCGCGCGCCCCCTGATTGTAGGGATCGTGGGCCAGCACCTGATAGTAGTTGTCCTGCGCATCCCGCAGGCTTCCCTTGGCCATGGCGGTGGTCGCCTTGCGCTCCGCCAGTGCCGCCAGCTCCTTGGCCGACAGCTCGACCGTCTCGATCTTCAATACGCTCGGTTTGCGGGGCGTGCTGGCGACGGCCTGCTGCTCTGCCGCCAGTTCGGCGTAAAGCTCGGGCTGCAGCTCTTCATCGGTCGGCTCCGTCTCGTCAACATCGCTGGAGGCATCAAAGGGCGCACCGTCGGCCATGCCATCCGAGTCACTCTCGCCTGCCTCATCATTCACCTCATCCTGGCTTGGCAGCGGCAGCGAGGCCGCAACCTCGACCGGCTCGACCTGGCTGACTGGCGCGGCGGCCCTTGCCACCACATCGGGAGTCACCGCATCGGGAGCTAGCACTTCGCTGGCAGCCGAGACGATATGGGTCTGCTGCCAGTAGATCCAGGTTCGCCAACCAAGGATCCCCAGTGCCAGACCGCAGATCAGGGTCAGCAGCAACATCCACCATCCCTGCTGGCGCGCAGGGGCAATATAGACAGCAGCACCTTCGGATCCTTGCTGGCGCCGGTCCAGATCTTTCAGCATCTGGTTGATAACGCTCATGGCCAGACTCCATAAGCCAGGGCGCACCCCAGCAACAGTAACAGGGGCCACCAGCGCCGTGGCGCAAAGCGGCGGGCATCGTCGGTATCGCGAATGGCGAGCCGTACCAGACGGCTATCGACCTGACGCACACCCTGACCATAGGCCAGCATCAGGCACTTCTGCGCCAGGATATTGATAAGTCTCGGGATCCCTCGCGATGCGCGCCACAACAGACGCATGGCGCGACCTGCAAACAGCGGTGCCCCGCGGTAACCGGAGACCTGCAATCTGTGCTCCAGATAGGCGCGGGTCTCGTCAAAACGCAGCGGCCGCAGGCAGTAGGAGAAGCCAATCCGCTGGCGCAGTTGGCGCAGATGCGGCTTGCCCAGTCTGGCATCCAGCTCCGGCTGGCCGAACAGCACGATCTGCAGCAGCTTGCTGGATTCGGTCTCGAGATTGCCGAACAGGCGGACCGCCTCCAGCGTCTCGTCCGGCAGCGCTTGCGCCTCGTCGATCAGCACCACCACCCTGCAGCCCTGCTGGTGCAGGCTGATCAGGTGACGATGGATACGATCGGTCAGATCCAGCTCGCTCTGATCCCGTACCGCCAACCCCAGCTCCAGCGCCAGCGCGATGCGCAGCTCGGCCGGAGTGAGATGGGGATTGGGCAACCAGGCAAGCCGCACCGGACGCGCTTCCGAACCCAGCTCGCTGAGCAGCTTGCGGCAGAGCAGGGTCTTGCCGGTGCCTACCTCGCCGGTCACCTTGATAAAGCCCTCCCCCTGCGCCAACGCCCAGTTGAGCACCTGCAGCGCCTCTTCGTGAGGCGGCAGGCCGTAGTAGAAGCCGGTATTGGGAGTGAGGCTGAACGGTGCCTCCTGCAGGCCGAAGTGGGTCAGGTACATGAGATCTCACCTGCCACGACAAGCAAGCAGCCTGTGCTGGCAAGGCAGCACAGGCCGTTCGGGATAAGGGTGACCGCATCTGGTGTCATGGGTCAGCCCTTGGCCGGATACCACTTGTCGAGCAGCTCGGAGGAGCGTTGCAGCTCGTTTTGCCAGGTATCTTTCTCCACCACGGTCGGTTTGAGCATGATCACCAGCTCCACCTTCTTGGTGCTCTCGCGGCGGTTGGTAAAGGCTTCACCCACCCAGGGAATATCCCCCAGCAGCGGCACCTTGCTGACGATCTCCTGCTTGTCGGTCTTCATCAGACCGCCAATAACGATGATGTCACCGTTATTGGCCTGCACCACGGTATCGGATTCGCGTATCGAGCTTTTCGCCAACGGCAACACCAGCGTATCGCTGTCTGTCACCTTTATGGTCTTGGTTTGCTCTTCAGTATCGATAACGGAGGGATGGATATGCAGCAGCACCTTCCCCTCTTCATCGATCTGTGGTGTTACATCCAAAGAAATACCTGAGAAGAAAGGGGTCAACTCTACATTGGGCGTTGTTCGATCACCGCTCGTCGTGCTCACGGTTGTTGTCGATGCATTGGTGACGAAATATTCGTCCGTGCCCACCTTGATCACCGCCTTCTGGTTGTTGGTCGCGGTGACACGGGGGCTGGAGAGGGTATTCACATCGCCCTGAGTCTTGAGCAGGTTGACCGCTACATTGAAGTTGCCGTCAGAGACCTTGAAACCGGCGCCGCCACCCAGTGCAGTGAAGATCTGATTAGGGGTGGTGGGTAACTGGGTATTGGCCAGTGAACCGCCACCGGTAATCCCCTTGTTGCCATCCCAGCTGGCGGAAAGACCGCTCCAGTCCACTCCCTGCTCATACCCTTCGTTGAGGGCAACTTCGATGATCCGCGCCTCCAGCACCACCTGCCGCTTGAGGTGACTATCGGATTGATTCAGGAATTCACGCACTGCCTTGAGCTCTTTCGGGTAGGCGCGAATGGTGACCAGACCCGCCTGCGGGCTGGTGATCACCGCGCGACCATCACCCGTGCCAATTAGGGTCTGCAGAGAGTCGCGCAGATCGGTCCAGTAGTCGCTGTTGGTATCGGTCTCGATACGGGAGCCATTGCTGCTGTTGCCGTTCGAGTTGTTGCCGGAGGAGTTATTGGTGCTGTTGTTGTTCGATGCACTGTCAAAACTGCTGTCGCTGCTGTTATTGCTGTCATTGGCCGTCACCCCGCCGGTGCTGACCGAGGTGCGGGAGAGGCCACGACGGGACATCATCAGATAGTTGACCGGGATGGTTTCAGTACGCAGACCCGCCGGATAGATATGGAAGACATTGCCCTTGCGCTGCACGTCGAAGCCGTACATATCGCCCACCACCGCCAGCACCTCCGGCAGAGTCACATCCTTGAGCTCGACGGAGACCAGCCCGGCCACCCCGGGGTGAACCGCCACGCTGTAGCGGGAGCCCTTGAACAGGGAACCGAAAAACTCCACCGCCTCCACATCGTGAGCCGCGATACGAAGCCGCTTCTCCGGCATGCCGACCGGCATCTGCGGCCGGTTCAACTGCAGCAATTCACTTTGCACCGATTTGGGCAACGCGGTCAGAGGGGCAGCCTGTTTCTGCTGTTCGTTCATGGCCTGTTTGAGAGCATCCTTCGCCTGGGTCGGCTCGGGGTGCTGATACGTGGTACAGCCTGTAGCCATCATGGCCACGGTGATCAGACAGAGACGGTGTTTTTTCATGTAATTAGGGCACCCTGACTTGCAATTAAACTCGATAAAGCCGATTCACCTCTCGAGAGGCAAGCACGACTCAAACCCGGATCTTGCTGGCAAACAGTGTTACCGCATGGCGTTTTCCCGCCTTTTCCAGCACCACGGCATCGGCATTGATGGCCACCAGCGTATAGCCGTCCACCTGTTGCCCGACCCGATAACTCTTGCCATTGAGTACCGCCAGTGCCGGGCCATTGCCCAGCACCACACTCTGCAGCTTCGGCAAACCGGCGCTGCTCTCGCCGGTCGCACGGGCGCCAACCGCCACATCAGCCAGCGGCGCGGTGGGATCCTGCAATACCTCGACCTGCTCCGCCTGTACCAGCAAGCTGAACAGGCAACAGCACAACGCAAACACTCTAGCCACGGATAAACTCCTTGCTGGTACTCAGGGTGTAGATCTCCATCTCCACCACCGCGCCGGGATAGGCCTTGACCTGATAGTCGAACTGCTTCCAGTAGAAGTGACGCGGCAAGGCTTCCAGCGCTTTAAGATATTGATACACATCGAAATAGCCGCCTTCAAGCTGAAGCCGGATACCGTGCTTGTAGAGATTGACCTTCTGCTCCCCCGCCATCAGCGGGGTCGGCTCCAGCGAAGTGAGGGCCAGCATGTGAAGGTTGGCGGAGCGGGAGAGCAGCGCCTCCAGCACCAGCGGCATCTCGTGCGCCGGGATCAGATCGACGGTCTGGGCCTTCAGCTCATCGTCGATCCGGGCCAGATCCGCCTCGACTTGCGCCAGCTGGTCGCGAACGCCCTGATTGGGATCCCGCTTGAGCCGGGCCTGTTTGCCGAGGTTTTCCAGCTCCATGATCTCGAGGTCGCGCTCGGCGGCGCTCAGGGCCATGCGATCCTGCTGCAGGCGGGTATCGGCGCCATCGAGCCAGCCGTAGAGTCCGGCCGCGCCCAGCAGCACCAGACCGGTCAGCAGGATCAACACCCGCTCCCGCTGGCTCAACAGGGCGATACGCTGGCCCCATGCCTGCCATTGTGCTTTCAGATTCATCAGGGTTTCTCCCGCGCAATGCCGCTCAACTGGAAGGTCAGGCGACCCTCCTTGTCACGGCCGAGGGTCAGTTCACCAAACTCCTTGCCTACCAGACTCGGGGTCTGCTTGAAGCGGTTGACCCAGGCCGGTACATCCTGACTGCGTCCGGCAAAGCCGGAGAGGTTGATCCGCCCTTCGTTGATCTCGATGCGCTGCAGCGAGAGGTTGCTGTTGCGAATGCGGGAGAGATCCGCCATCACGCTGGCATAGCCCTGGGATTTTTGCAGGGTCAGGCTGCCCAGCTGGCGCATCAGCCCCTGCTTGGCCGTCAGCTCATCCTGCTTGTTGACCAGTTGCTGTTGCAGCCTGGGATCTGCCTGATGGCGCGCCAGCTCAGCATCGAGCCGCTGCGCCTCGCTGCGCTTGAGTTCCAGCTCGGCAGAGCGCTGCGCCAGCGCCCGGCTGACCTGCTGCTGCTGCCAGCCGTAACCGACACCCGTCAACAGGATCAGCAACAGCGCAAAGCCCCATACCAGCGCCATCTGATTGAGGCTGGCCCACTGCCGCTTGGGGCGAAACTCGGCGCCATAGAGGTTTATCTGACGTTTCATCACGCATCCTCCCCGATGGCGGCGGCGTAGGCCGAGAGGTATTCGACGCCGGCCAGGATCGCCTTGTTGGCCATGGCGGAGACGGCAAAGCCGAAGGTCTGCTCCATGTGACGCACCAGGGTACCGATAAAGGGCGAGGCGACGGCAAACTGCATCTGCCCCAGCTCGGGCAATTTCAGCTGGCCCGCCAGATAGTCGAGGGAGCGCTGGATCTCCAGCGCCAGTGAATCGAGCAGCATACTGTCCGGCTCATGTTCGCCAGTCAGGCTGGTGAAACCGCGCAGCTGGCGGGAGAAGCAGAGCCCGCCCTGATGGAAGACCAGCAGTTGCAGATCCTGCCCCTTGGGCTGCCACAGCAGCATGCGCACCGTGTCATCCGCGTCATAGAGAGAGGTGAGCGCCAATTCGTCGCTGATGATGGATTGCAGGGTAGCGATGCCGTTGATGGCATCGGCCAGCTGCTGCACCCGGCTCTTGGGCAAGCAGATCACATTGATGCGCGGGCGACCGGCAGGCGGGGTGGGCAAGTCCACATAATCCATCGCCAGTTGCAGCACGGGTTCGCTGACATAATCCTTGATAGCCCAGGGGAGCGCTCCCGCCATCTCGGCGTCAGGCACGGCAGGCTTGTCGATCTGGATCTGTTGATAAAGGCTGGCGGCGAGGGCCACCCGCACCGTAGACTTGGCCAGCCCATGACGGCTGAACAGCTCGTTCATGGCCACTGCCCACTCCTGTGGGCCGTTGATGGTGCGCGTCGCGAAGACGGGGGGATTGCCCACCGCAGCCAGCATGATCCTGTCATTGGCCAGCAAGAGCCCGACCTGGCGGCTTGGCGTCGACCGTCTGAACAGTTGTTTCATGTAAGCCCGCCCATCAATAGTGATTAAATGTATGAAATATTAACATAAACAGCAGATTAGCCTCCAGATTAAAAGACGGACTCACCATTGCAAGCCAGCCTTTCCGCCGAGTCAGAGGGTCAAGCCATCCTCCCTTCCCCCCTGCAACGCCTCCACCATCCGTTGCTGACCTGCTATGGCGTCGAGCTGTGGTGCAAGCGGGATGATCTGATCCATCCGGCCATCTCCGGCAACAAGTGGCGCAAGCTCAAATACCATCTGCTGCATGCCAAAGAGCACGGCAAACGGCACCTGCTCTCGTTTGGTGGCGCCTACTCCAATCATATCCACGCGCTGGCGGCAGCGGGGTGCCAATCTGGTCTTCGTACTACCGGTATCATACGGGGCGAATATGACGCCGTCAGTAACTCTACCCTGCGGGATGCCCGGCACTGGGGCATGGATCTCGTTTTTGTCGACCGCCAGAGTTACCGGCGACGGCAGGATCCCGACTGGCTGGCCCAATTCGATGCACCCGATACCCTGATCGTGCCGGAAGGGGGTAGCAGCACGCTGGCCATCCCCGGGGTGGCAGAACTGGTCGGCGAAGTGCCCTTCTCGCCGGATCTCTGGGTACTGCCCTGCGCCAGCGGCGGCACTCTGGCGGGCCTGATCGCCGGCAAACGGGATCGGGAGCAGATCCTCGCCATTGCGGTACTGAAAGGTGGCGGCTTTATCGCTGACGAGGTGTGTCGCCTCCATCCCGCGGCTGCCAATATCCCCGGCTGGCGCATCGCGCTCGATCACCACGATGGTGGCTATGCCAAGTTCAGCCCGGACCTCTGGCAGTGGGTGCAGAATTTCAGCGCCACAACCGATCTGCCCCTTGAGCCTATCTACAGCGGCAAGGCGATGTGGGGTCTGTTTCGCGAGCTGGCGGCGGGCCGCATCGCCCCCGGCAGCAAAATCGTCTTTATCCACACCGGCGGCATGCAAGGACTCGCCGGGCTGCGGGAGCAGGGCCGACTGTAATCCCCGCCTGACAGCAACCGCAAACAGCATCGCAAGCAACAGAGGGTCGCCCCAAGGCGACCCTCTGTTGTTTATCTCAATCACCAGCCGGTTCCAGCACCAGCCGCTGGGGCTCGGCAAACCAAGGCCCCTGCCCGGCATGCACCCCGAGGTGGCGCAGCATCTTCCACTCGTCGCCACTCTCCACCCCCACTGCCAGCACCCGGGTGCGGGTATTGGCGCAGCCGCCGACCAGACTGCGGACCGCCATCTGGTTGACCTGACGGGCATGGATCTCCCGTACCAGGCTGGGGTGCAGCTTGAGGAAATTGATCTCGAACTCCTTGATGTACTGGGTGCTCACCACATCCTGACCGGCATGATCGATGGCCAGCTGGCAACCCAGCATCCGCAAGGAGCGCAGCGGCCGCTTGAGCGCCTCGAAGTGGCGGGTCACCTGGGATTCGGAGAGTTGCAGGATCAGCCGCTCGTTGGTGCTGCGCGGCAGCTGGAACAGGGCGAAGAAGAGCCAGCGCTGGAACTCGCGATTGAGCAGGCTCTGGGCACTGAGGGTCAGGCTGATGGGGCAGCTCTGCTCGGAGCGCTGACGCAGCAGGGTGAGGGTCTGCTCCGCCACCAACCGATCCAGTTGCAGCAACAAGCCCACCTTCTCCGCCATCGGCATGAAAATACCCGCCTGCAGGGCACGCCCCTGCTCGTCGTGCAGATAGGTGAGCAACTCCTGCTGCAGCACCACCTGCCCCCGATCCTGCTGGATCGGCTGGGTATAAAATTCGATGCCGTGCTCTTCGAGACGGCGGCTGATCAGGGTGCGCCAACGTACCGTCCCCTTGCTGCTCTGCTCCTCATCCAGCTGCTTCTCGTAGAGGAACCAACCGTTGTGGCCCTGTAGACGGGCGCTCTTGAGGGCCAGCTCCGCCTCCTCCTGCACCTTGAGCAGGCTGTCTTCTGCCTGATAACAGACGGCGCCGAGATAGACCGCAGTCTCGGGGTTGACCTCCTGCGGCCAGTGCAGCCGTTGCAGGCTCTTGAGCAGCTGGCTGGCGCTATCCACCATCTCGCTCTCGGACATATTGGGCAGCAACACCGCAAAAACCTGACCGGCGTAGCGGGCCTGCAGGGCACCGTTGTGTTTGCGCACGAAGGCACCGATGGTGGCGCTCGCCTCCATCATCAAATCGTGCCCCAGCAACTCGAACTGATCGGCCTCCAGCTCCTCCAGACAGGCGAGATCGATCAGCAGCACGCCGCCGCTCATCACGCTCGCCTCCATGATGGCGCTCTCCAGCCGGTTGTCGAAAAACAGCCGGTTGCCGATGCCGGTCATCTTGTCGACGAAGGCGTTACTGCGAATGAAGTTGTCGAAGCGGCTGCGCTCCTTGCGGGCATCCGCCAGCTCGGCGAGCAGATGATCGAGGGCCTGACTGGCGGCCACCGGCCACTCTTCGGCGGGGTCATGACTCAGTTTGGAGAGCTTGTCATCGAGGATCAGCTGGGCGCGAATGCCCAGCAGCTCGGCCCCGCGCAGCTGCTGGCGCAGCCAGCGGATGGAGTACCAGAGACCGAACACCACGATAAAAATGCCCAGCGAGATGCCGGACATCGCCTTGATGGAGTATTCCGCCTCCTTGAAGGGGCGCTCCAGTTTGAAGTTGGCCTGCATGCCGGCCTGATGGGGCAGCGGGTGGCTGTATGGCACCAGCAGCTGTTCGTCGACCGGATTGCGCACATCGCGGAACCAGTAGACCCGCTGGTTATTCTGGCGCACCTCCAGCTCTACCACATGGGCAGCCCGCAGCAGGGTGGGCAGCCAGTGGCTCATATCTTCCATGTCGTGAGCAACATCGAGCTGCTTGTCGATCACTTCGACCAGCGCATCGACCTTCTTTTGCTGCAACTCCATGCCCAGCTCGCGAAAGCTGAACACCCCGCCAATCAGCACGGTCGCCATGGCTGCGATCACGCAAAGGGTGATAAATGAGACAAGCTGTGTAGTGAGTTTCATGCGCCTTTCCGTATGCCCAGCATCATCCATGTCGCCTCATGGTAGCAGCGGCGATCGGGCCACAGCTATGGATGAAGATCCCGCTTCTGCAATTTAAGCGGGCAAGCATAACCCAAAGCAGAGGGAGAATACCAAGGATGACGGGCTACAGATGCGGGAAAGGGGCGGGATGACAGACAGAAAAATGGTCCCTCAAAGGGGACCAAAAGGAACACTCATATCAAAACTAACACTCTGTGCTACTGACAAAAAACAGATACAGGAGTATTGAACACACGGTGAGTCAAACCGCAGGGCTACTCTAATGCAGTTCGGATAAGCTGAGCAATTGTCATTTATGACAGGTCAGCGATTGAATCTAGCCAAAGTTAATAATAAACACATTTAAAATCATGCAGTTAAAAAATCAATCAACAAGTGTGACAAGTCGGACTCAAATTGATTGCACTAATGCTCTATGATGGCTAAGTCCATTTGTGTCTCATGAAACTGGCAGGTACTTCCTTTGCGTAAATCACCCGTCTGGATCGCTCTGTTGCTGTTCGTCCTGCCTGTCGTGGGCAGCCAGTTTCTCGGCCTGTGGTTTGCCAAGCCGATGGCCTTTCATCTGCTGGAAGAGAAGGTTGCCGAGCTCAAGGGAGCCATGGCCGTACGTCACCGGGAGCTGGATGCCGCCATCAACAAACAACTGGCACAATTTGAGTTCAACTGCGGCGCCAAAGACATGGAGCTGCTGCGCGATCCGCGCTTCTACAGCGCTCATATCCGCCTGCAAGGGTTGGAGCTCGCTTCCGGCAACAGCTGCTCCAGCCTGGGGGTGGAGATCCCGCTGATCAAAGAGCTCCAGAACAGCGGGCAGAAGTTTGGCAAACTGGGGATCACCGCCACTGTGGCCAAATACAATACCGAGCAGGAGCTGATGGCCTTTTACCGATCCGGTGACAACCTCGCCTACTGGGTGCTGGATAACAGCTGGAGCCACGACCTGCTGCAACACCCCTGCAGCCACTGCTTCTATCTGGAGTTCAGCCGACAGGATACCGATGCAAGCACAGTCCACTTCCCCCGTGGCGACAAGGAGATCAAACAGGAAGAGAGCAATATCAGCCTCAGTTTCTTCGATCCCAATGAACTCACCAAACAGACGATCTGGGCGGGTAAAGCGCTGGAGCAATATGTCCATGATCAACTCAATCACTACGGTCTCTGGTTCGGTATCGCGCTCGGCGCCCTGTTAAGCGTCACATACTGGCTGCTGCGCAGCTATCGGCGCTCCCTCAAGGGACTGCTGCAAACAGGGTTGATCCGCAGGGAATTTATTCCCCTCTACCAACCGATAGTGGATGCCCGTACCCACCAAGTGGTGGGATTCGAGGCGCTGCTGCGCTGGCAGCGGGGAAACGAGCTGATCCCCCCGGGCACCTTTATCGAATATGCAGAGGAGCAGGGGCTGATCCTGCCGATGACTGAACAGTTGCTGGAGCAGGTGATCACCGACCTGCCGCAGCTGGCGCCAGAGCAGTGGGTCAGCGTCAATCTGGTGGCGGCCCATATCGAGCAGCCCCTGCTGCGCACCCTGCTCGCTCACAGCCAAAACCCCTCACCCGCCCGGCTCACCTTCGAGCTGACGGAGCGCAAGCCGATCCTCGACATCAAGGCTGCCACCGAGGAGATCACCCTGCTGCAACAGATGGGGTATCACTTCAAGCTGGATGATTTTGGTACCGGCTACGGCGGCTTTGCCTACCTGCAGAGCCTGGGGATCCGCCAGATCAAGATCGACAAGATGTTCGTCGATACCATAGGCACCAACGACCTCAAGCGCAGCGTACTGGATGCCATCATCGTCTTCGGTCGGGAATCGGGCATGGAGATGATCGCCGAAGGGGTCGAGAGTCAGCTGCAGGTCGACTATCTGAGCCAGCACGGCGTCTATCTGATCCAGGGCTACTTCTTCGGCAAGCCCATGCCGCTGAAGATACTGACCCACTGGCAACGGGAGTGGCAGTTGCAACACCAGCAGGCCAGCTAACGCAGATATGGCAGGATCTGGCCGTGAAACGGTTTGGCTAGCAGCTCGACATCATCAGGTTGATGCTGGCGGTAGCGCCGTAACCCTACCCGGCCATCAGGCGGGTAAATCCCCCTGCAGACCCAGGCCCGGCTCCATGGTGAAATCAAACCGTCTCCTGCCACCCCTTATTTACATTCAGCAACAAAATGATCTGCCCTGACGGGGATAACAACCTTTATCATAAGGAGCCGGTTATTGCGCAACCGATAACCGAGCAGCCTGTTTATGTCATCCGGTCGTCAAGACCCCCAATAGAGAACCATTGCCTATGAAGACAGTTATCCGGCAAGAGATTGCCCTGCCCGTTGGCCTGCTGACCCTGCTCTTTTTCAAGACCCTGGGCAGTGACCTGCTGACAGAGACAACTCCGCTCGGGATCTATCTTCCGGTTTCGGCGGCACTACTGGCCATCGTCACCTGGGCCATCTTCTCGGTGGTGCGCCACTCCGATGCCCTCGCCATCAAGCTGGGCGAGCCCTTCGGCACCCTGATCCTCACCCTCTCGGTCATCTCGCTGGAGGTGGTGATGATCTCCTCGGTGATGCTGACCGGCGAGCCCAACCCCACCATGGCCCGCGATACCATGTTTGCGGTAGTGATGCTGGTGAGTACCGGTCTGGTGGGCTTCACCCTGCTGTTTGGCGGCTGGCGCTACCACACCCAGAGCTTCAATCTGGACGGGGTCAAATCCTATCTGGTGGCCATCATCCCTCTGGCCCTGCTCTGTCTGGTGCTGCCCAACTTCACCGAGGGTGGTGCAATCGGCAGTATGTCGCGCGCCATGTCGTGGATGCTGATCATCATCTCGATCCTGCTCTACGGGGTCTTTCTGCTCATCCAGACCCGCAGCCACAGCCACTTCTTCGTCGACAGCGATCACGAGGATTACGAGGAGCACCACGGCCCGCTGCAGAGCAACGTCTATCACACCATCCTGCTGCTCGCCTACCTGCTGGTGGTGATCCTGCTGGCCAAGACCCTGGCCATCCCCATCAACTACGGGGTGCATGTGATGGACGCGCCCGCCGCACTGGGCGGATTTATCGTGGCCTGCATCGTTCTGGCCCCCGAAGCAGTCGGCGCCATCAAGGCCGCCTTCAACAACCAGCTGCAGCGGGCAATGAACCTCTACTTCGGCTCTGTGCTGGCCACCATCGCCCTCACCGTGCCTGCCGTGCTCTTTATCGGCTCCATGCTGGATCAGGAGGTACGCCTCGGCCTCTCCCCCGCCGATATGGTGCTGCTGGTCACGACCCTGATGGTCTGTAAAGTAACCTTCAGCAGCGGCCGCACCAATGTGCTCCATGGTGCGACCCATCTGGTGTTGTTTGTGGTCTATCTGTTCCTGATGTTCGAACACGAATAACCGCGTTCAACCAACGTCAGAAACGCAAAGACCGCCCGATTGGGCGGTCTTTTGTTATCTGCTCCCGGCTGTCACCGGCGCCTGTGAAGCGGCGTCCCCCTCATCCCCAACCCTTCTCCCGCCGGGAGAGAAGGGTGACCAAGGCTTACAGACTGGGCAGCACCCCGGTCGGGATCAGGTCGTTGTAGCTGGCACGGCCCAGCAGGGCGGCGGCCGCTTCGATATCCGGCGCGAAGTACCTGTCCTTGTCGTAGAAGCTCACCTCTGCCCGCAGTCGCCCCTTGGCCAGCTCGATCAGCTCGGTACTGCGCAGCGGCGCGCGGAAATCGAGCCCTTGCGCCGCCGCCAGCAGTTCAACAGCCAGAATGCCGCGGGTGTTCTCCGCCATGTCTGCCAGCCGGCGGCCAGCGAAGGTCGCCATGGAGACGTGATCCTCCTGATTGGCCGACGTAGGCAGGCTATCCACCGAGGCGGGATGGGCCAGGGTCTTGTTCTCGGAGGCCAGCGCCGCCGAAGTGACCTGAGCGATCATAAAGCCGGAGTTGACCCCGCCGTTGTTGACCAGAAACGCCGGCAGACCGGACATCCGAGAGTCAATCAACAGCGCCATGCGCCGCTCTGAAAGTGAGCCGATTTCGGCGATGGCCAGCGCCAGATTGTCGGCGGCAAAAGCGACCGGCTCGGCATGGAAGTTGCCGCCGGAGAGGATATCTTCATCCTCGGCAAACACCAGCGGGTTGTCGGAGACCGCGTTGGCCTCGCACACCAGCACCTCGGCGGCCTGACGGATCTGGGTCAGGCAGGCACCCATCACCTGCGGCTGGCAGCGCAATGAGTAGGGATCCTGCACCTTCTCGCAGTTGTGATGGGACATGCCGATCTCGCTGCCATCCACCAGCAGGTGGCGATAGCAGGCGGCCGCATCGATCTGGCCACGCTGACCGCGTACTTCGTGGATGCGGGCATCGAACGGCCGGCGGCTGCCGAGCGCAGCTTCAACGCTCATGGCGCCGATGGTGATGGCACCGGCGTAGAGATCCTCGGCATGGAACAGCCCTTCCAGCGCAAAGGCGGTGCTCGCCTGAGTGCCGTTAAGCAGCGCCAATCCTTCTTTGGGTGCCAGTGCGATAGGCTCGAGCCCGGCAATTTTCAGTGCAGTAGCGGCGTCGATCTGCTCGCCCTTGTGGCGGGCCTTGCCTTCACCGATCAGCAGGCAGCTCATATGAGCCAGTGGCGCCAGATCGCCGGAGGCGCCGACGGAACCCTTCTTCGGCACCACCGGATAGACTTCGGCGTTGATGAGGGTCATCAGGGCCTCAAGCACCGTCAGCCGGATGCCGGAGAAGCCCCGCGCCAGCGAGTTGAGCTTGAGCACCATCATCAGCCGCACGGTAGCGTCATCCATGTACTCGCCAATCCCTGCCGCGTGGGAAAGCACGATGGAGCGCTGCAGCTCGTCCAGCTGCTCCACCGGAATGCGGGTGTTGGCCAACAGGCCAAAGCCGGTGTTGATGCCATACACCACCCGGTTCTGCTCGATCACCTTGGTAACCACAGCAGCTGAGGCGTGGATCCCCGGCAGCGCGGCCGGATCCAGTGAAACATGTACCGGCTCACGGCTGACGCGGCGCAGGGTAGCAAGATCCAGCTCACCCGGAGTAATAGTCAATTCAAACATGGTGTTACACCTTTCCTTTGACACCGTTGGCGCCGTCAATCATCGGCAGATCCAGTTTCGCCTCATGGGCACAGTTGATGGCAATCTCGTAGCCGGCATCGGCATGGCGCATCACACCGGTGGCCGGGTCGTTACGCAGCACGCGGCCGACCCGCTTGGCAGCGTCATCGGAGCCGTCGCAGACGATCACCACGCCGGAGTGCTGGGAGAAGCCCATGCCGACCCCGCCGCCGTGGTGCAGGGAGACCCAGGTCGCGCCACCGGCGGTGTTGAGCAGGGCGTTGAGCAGCGGCCAGTCGGAGACAGCATCCGAGCCATCCATCATCGACTCGGTCTCGCGGTTCGGGCTCGCCACCGAGCCGGAATCCAGATGGTCGCGACCGATGACGATGGGGGCTTTCAGCTCGCCGTTTTTCACCATCTCGTTGAAGGCCAGACCGAGCCGTACCCGATCCTTGACCCCGACCCAGCAGATCCGCGCCGGCAGTCCCTGAAACGCGATGCGCTCGCGGGCCATGTCGAGCCAGTTGTGCAGGTGAGGATCATCGGGGATCAGCTCTTTCACCTTCTGATCGGTCTTGTAGATATCTTCCGGATCGCCAGAGAGGGCCACCCAGCGGAACGGGCCAATCCCCTCGCAGAACAGCGGGCGAATGTAGGCGGGGACGAAGCCGGGGAAATCGAAGGCGTTCGCCACCCCCTCCTCCAGCGCCATCTGGCGGATGTTGTTGCCGTAATCCAGAGTCGCCGCGCCGCGCTCTTGCAGGGTCAGCATCGCCTCCACCTGACGGGCCATGGAGCGACGGGCGGCCAGATTCACCTCCTGCGGGGCGCTCTGTTGCAACTCGCGCCACTGGGCCACGCTCCAGCCCTGCGGCAGGTAGCCGTGCACCGGGTCGTGGGCGGAGGTCTGGTCGGTCACCACATCCGGTGTGATGCCCCGGGCCACCAGCTCGGCGAAGACGTCGGCGGCGTTGCCGAGCAGGCCGACGGAGACGGCGGTGCCGCCCTGTTTGGCCTCTTCGACCATGGCCAGCGCCTCATCCAGGCTGTGAGCCTTCTTGTCCACATAACGGGTGCGCAGACGAAAATCGATGCGGGTCTCGTCGCACTCGACGGCGATCATCGAGAAGCCGGCCATGGTAGCGGCCAGCGGCTGGGCACCACCCATGCCGCCGAGACCACCGGTCAGGATCCAGCGCCCTTTGGGTTCACCGTTGAAGTGCTGATTGGCCACCGCAAAGAAGGTCTCGTAGGTGCCCTGCACGATCCCTTGGGTGCCGATATAGATCCACGAACCCGCAGTCATCTGGCCGTACATCATCAAGCCCTTCTTATCGAGCTCGTTGAAGTGCTCCCAGTTGGCCCAGTGGGGCACCAGATTGGAGTTGGCGATCAGCACCCGCGGCGCATCCTTGTGGGTCTGGAACACCCCGACCGGTTTGCCGGATTGCACCAGCAGGGTCTGATCCTCCTCGAGCCGGGTCAGCACCTCGACGATCTTGTCAAAGCAGGCCCAGTTGCGGGCAGCGCGACCGATGCCGCCATAGACCACCAACGACTGTGGATGCTCGGCCACCTCGGGGTCCAGGTTGTTCATCAGCATCCGCAGCGGCGCCTCGGTGAGCCAGCTCTTGGCGGTCAGCTCGGTACCGCGCGGGGCACGGATCACGCGGTTCGGATCATGACGGGGATCCTGCTGTTGCACAGACATACACACTCCTTGTTGTATCAATAGGGTGCCTTCGGCGATATGCGGCCAAAGGGTTAACGGGTCAACAGATGAACCAGTCGCGCGGCCACGCGGGCACTGCGATTGTCCTGATCCAGCGTCGGGTTGTACTCGGCCAGATCGGCAAGCCTCAGCTTGCCGCTGGCCCGGATATGGGCAATGAGCGGTTCGATCACCGCCAGCTCCACGCCACGGGCGGCGGGGGCGCTCACTCCCGGCATCACGGCCGCCGGCAGCACGTCGAGATCGATGGTCAGATAGAGGAGATCACAATCGGCGATAAAGGCGTCCAGTCCGCTTAGCAAGGCTGGCAGCCCGGCCTGGGTCATCGCCTCGTCCAGCACATGCCACACACCCAGCGCCTTGGCACGGGCAAACAGGGCTTGGGTATTGGCGGTCTCGGCCACCCCAAGGCAGGCGTAGTGAAACGGTGTGCCCTGAGCGGCGCACTGCTCGGCAATCTGGAAAAAGGGGGTGCCAGAGCTGGCCTGCTCCTGCTTCATGCGCAGGTCGAAGTGGGCGTCAAAATTGATAATGCCGACTCGCCCCTGACCCGCCAGATGCAAGTTGAGGCCGCTCCAGCTACCGAAGGCCACCTCGTGACCGCCCCCCAGCACCAGCGGGAAGTGGCCCAAATCGAGCGCGGCAGCGACCCGCTCGGCCAGATGGCCGTGGGCGGCGTCGAGATTGCCATCGGTACAGCTCACATCTCCGCCATCGTAGACGGGACGGTTCAGGTGCCAGGCAGTGTTGGCCAGCAGCTTGCGCACCGCCAGCGGCGCCCCGGCAGCACCAATGCGCCCCTTGTTGCGGCGCACCCCTTCATCGCAGGCAAAACCAAGCAGTACTACACCGGCAGCCTCTTGTGCTCCGGCGGTCCAGGGCAGCACCTTGTCGTGCCAGCGCAGGGCCAGTTCGCCATCTTCCGGATCCTGCCGCCCCTGCCAGAGCGACATGTCGATCGGGTTGAACTTATCCATGGATGGTCTCCTCGCCGTTGAAGATGCGGCCTGCCAGCTGATCGACGCCGACCATGTAGCTCAACTCGGCCGGATGGGCGCAGTGCCAGATCAGGAAATCGGCAGCCATCCCCACCCTGAGCTGGCCAAGGCGCTCCTGCTCGCCAAGCGCTTTGGCGGCGTGGCGGGTCACCCCGACCATCGCTTCCACCGGAGTCAGGCCAAACAGGGTACAGGCCATGTTCATTGCCATCCGCAGCGAGACGATGGGGGCGGTACCCGGGTTGATGTCGGAGGAGACCGCCATCGCCACCCCCGCCTTGCGCAGGGCGGCAACCGGCGGCAGCTTGGTCTCTTTGAGAAAATAGAAGGCGGTGGGCAGCAGAGCGGCGACCACGCCACGGTGGGCCAGCGCCAGGATCCCTTCCGGATCCAGATACTCCAGATGATCCACCGAGAGGGCGCCAAAGTGGGCAGCGAGGGTGCTGCCACCGAGATTGGAGAGCTGATCCATATGCCCCTTCACCGGCAGGCCGTACTGATCCGCCGCCAGATAGACCTGCTCGGTCTGGGCCAGCGAGAAACCGATATGCTCGCAGAAGACATCCACCGCATCGGCCAAGCCCGCTTTGGCGGCGGCCGGGATAATCTCCTGACAGATGGTCTCGACCCAGCTGTCGGGGTCATCGCGATACTCCGGCGGCACCGCATGGGCCGCCAGCAATGTGGTCTTGACCCGGATCGGCAACGCCTCTCCCAGTCGGCGGGCCACCCGCAGCATCTTGAGTTCATCATCCAGCGTCAGACCATAGCCGGACTTGATCTCCACTGTGGTGACACCCTCGCGGATCAGGGATTTCACCCTCGGCAATGCCAGCTCGAACAGTTGCTCTTCGCTGGCGGCGCGGGTGGCACGCACCGTGCTGATGATGCCGCCGCCCCGACGGGCGATCTCGGCATAGGGCACCCCCTGCTGACGCAGCTCGAACTCCTCGGCACGGCTACCGGCAAAGACCAGATGGGTGTGGCAATCGATAAGGCCGGGAGTGACCAGCTTGCCCTGCATATCCTGCCAGTGAGCAGGATGGGGCCCCTTCAGTTCGGCCATCGGCACCAGCGCGTGGATCTTGCCATCTTTCACGCCGATGGCGTGGAGCGGCAGCAGGCCGTAGTCGGCCAGCTCATCATTCAGGGTAGCGGGCGTCACGTTGAGCCAGACCCGCTCGCAGTTCAACAGTTCCTTGTTCATAGCGACCTCAAATGTATATACATATTCTTATAGTCGATCTCTATGACGAAAGAAAGAGCGGTGTTCACATCCTGATAACAGCATCAAACTTAGAGTTTAAGCACAAAAAAGCCCACCAGGAGGTGGGCTTTGCAAAATCGAGTTGTATATACATTCACTCCAGCTGAGTCTTGGAGCTGAGCTTGTAGCGGGAACCGGGGGAGAGCAAACGGGCGTAGGAGACGAGATGCCCCTCCGACCAGGTACGCCGGTGCAACAATAGGCAGGGGGAATCTACGCGGATTTGCAACAATCCCGCCTCACCGGCGCTGGGCAACACGGCTTCCACCACGTGCTCCATCTCGGAGAGGGGGCAGACATCCATCAGATAGCGGTTGGGGGTCTGTTGGGTAAAATCCTGCTCGCCATAGCCAGGCAGGCGTCCGGCATCGACGAAGCGCTCCTCCAATTGCAGCGGCTCGCCATCGGCCTGATGGACGATCAGGCTGTGAAAGATGGGGGCGCCAACCCGCAGCCCCAGTTGTACCGCCACCTTCTCGTCGGCGGCCAGCCGCTGCAGCCGGATCACCCGGGCACTGTATTGGCCGCCACGCTCGGCGATCTCGTCGGCAATATTGCGAATAGCCAGCAGCGGCGACTCGGTGCGCCTGTCCGCCACGAAGCTGCCGGAACCGGCGGTACGCACCAGCCAACCTTCCGCTACCAGCTCCCGCAGCGCCCGGTTGACCGTCATCCGGCTCACGGTGAACTGCTCGCACAGGGCAGCTTCGGTCGGGATCCTGTCCCCCGCCTGATAGTGGCGTTCGCGGATCCCGTCCAGAATGTGCTGCTTGATCTGCAGATAGAGAGCTGGCGCCACCATGAAGCTCCCTAGCGCCGACGGTGGGGCGGACGCATATCCGGCCAGGCGCGGTAGACATCGGGGATCTGATCCGGGCCGCTGATGCAAAGATCGAGATCGTGCAGCAGACCGTCTTTAATCCCGTAGATCCAGCCATGCACCGCCAGCTCCTGCCCCTTGCGCCAGGCGTTCTGGATGATGGTGGTATGGCAGACGTTGGCAACCTGCTCGGCCACGTTCAGCTCGCACAGGTAGTCGAAGCGCTCGTGCTCATCCTCGATGGCCTCGAGCTCTTCACCATATTTGAAGTAGACATCCTTGATGTTGCGCAGCCAGTTGTCGATGAGACCCAGCTCCTGGTTCTGCATCGCGGCCTTGACGCCGCCGCAACCATAGTGACCGCAGACGATGATGTGCTTCACCTTGAGGACTTCTACCGCGTATTGCAGCACGGAGAGGCAGTTGAAATCGGTATGTACCACCAGATTGGCGACGTTGCGGTGGACGAAGACATCCCCCGGCAGCAAGCCCATCAGCTGGTTGGCGGGGACCCGGCTGTCGGAACAACCAATCCAGAGGTATTCGGGGGCCTGCTGGGCAGAAAGAGTGGCAAAGAAAGCGGGATCTTCGGCTTTGATCCGTTCGGCCCACTCACGGTTGTTGGTAAACAGGTCGTTCAACAGTTTCACTTCTGCTCTCCCTAATGTGGCAGTGGCGGCAACATAACACACTCAAGGGTAACCAAAGCAAGGCCGACCTGATCCCTGCGAAACAAAAACAGGGCCATCAGGCCCTGTTTTTATGAGAGGAAGCATCAGGCTTCCATGGCATCTTTCAGCTTCTTGAGTGCGTTTTTCTCAAGCTGACGCACACGCTCGGCAGAGACGCCGTAGGTATCGGCCAGCTCCTGCAGAGTGGTCTTGCTGTCATCATCGAGCCAGCGGGCGCGGATGATGTGCTGGCTGCGCTCATCCAGAGTGGCGAGGGCCGAGCTCAGACGACGGGTCGCGTGATCGTCCCAGTTGTCGTTCTCGATGGTCGCGGCCAGATCGGAGGATTTGTCCTCCAGATAGTGAACCGGTGCGAAGCCGCCCTCTTCCTCATCGTCACCAACCAGATCGAACGCCTGATCGTAGTTGGCCATCCGCGCTTCCATCTCGGTCACGTCAGCGGCAGAGACGCCGAGATCGGCCGCCACGGCCTGAACCTCTTCGTGGTTCAGCCAGCCCAGACGTTTTTTGGATTTGCGCAGGTTGAAGAAGAGCTTGCGCTGGGCCTTGGTGGTCGCCACCTTGACCATGCGCCAGTTGCGCAGGACATATTCGTGGATTTCGGCCTTGATCCAGTGCACGGCAAAGGAAACCAGACGCACGCCGACCGTCGGGTCGAAGCGCTTGACCGCCTTCATCAGGCCGATGTTGCCTTCCTGAACCAGATCGGCCTGAGGCAGGCCGTAACCGGCATAACTCTTGGCGACATGAACGACAAAGCGCAGGTGCGACATAACCAGCTGACGAGCAGCCTCAAGATCGCCATCCTGCTGCAAACGCTCAGCCAGTTCACGCTCTTCCTCTGCGCTCAGCACAGGAATAGAGTTTACTGCCTGGATATAGCCTTCCAGACTACCTTGCGGAATCAGAGCCATAGTGCGCTGCAATGAAGTTCCCATCTGTTACCTCTTACTTTTCAATCGAATCAGTCTAACACCCTGAGAGGGTCTGTCTACTGACCGGATGCCATTCTGCGGCGTGTATCAAAGAACATGCCCAGTTTTAGACCGGCTTATCTTAAGCCTGCAGGATGAATCATGAATGAACAGTCAAAAAAAAGGGGGTCACAATGAAGGACCCCCGAAAAGTAGCATGCTAAGTCCATTGTTGCGGAGCTCGCAACCTTCACATGCTTGCCAAGTCTGACGAGCAAGGCAGAGGGGCCACACCCGTATAAATGCTTCAGCTTTAATAGACTGCTTATAAATCAGAAGGTTCACTGGATCTAGCGAAGATCCGGAAGATCATTGTTATTCAGAATACTCTGACTATAGGGGCCAAGCCAGAAACGGCCCCTCTTTTACTTGATCCGCCTCTCAAAATCCAGCGATTTACTTTGATGACAAAGTAATCAGGATGGTTCGATGTCGCGAATGTGGCGATGGACCGAGAACCAGGAGGCAATCAGCCCCAGCAGGGCGCCCAGCAAGATCAGATTGATCCCGTCTACCGCCCCCATGCCAACCAACCGGAAGTTACTGTTATACAAGCCCGCCAGCTCCTTCACCACCCCTTCGCTCCAGATCACCATCACTTCGGTCAGCCACCAGGCCAGCATGCCGCCGATCACCCCGAACCAGATACCGGTATAGAGGAAAGGGCGATGAATGAAGGAGTCGGTCGCCCCCACCAGCTTGAGCACTTCGATCTCGGAACGCTGGTTGAGGATGTTGAGACGCAGGGTATTGCCGACGATCAGCAACACGGCGGAGAGCAGCAGCACCGCGATACCGGTAATGGTGTGGCGCAGCAGGTTCATGATCCCCTGCAACCGGGTCAGCCACTGCAGATCCAGCTTGCCCTGCTCGACCCCCACCTCGTTGTTGAGCTTGCTGAGCAGCTCGGCGGCCCCTTCCGGGTTCTGCCAGCGTGGATCCGGAATGACGCTCAGCACAGGTGGTAGCGGGTTGCTGTCCAGATAATCGAGCGCATCGCCGAAGCCGGAGATCTCGCGAAACTCCCGCAACGCATCGTCACGGCTCAGGTAGGTGACCGAATCCACCTCGGGATAGAGCAGGATCCGGTGCTGCAGATCGAGAATGCTCTGCTCCGGCAGATCCTTGCGCAGGTAAAGAGAGATCTGGGAACTGCTCTGCCAGCTCCCCTCCACGACCTCGGCGTTTTTCAGCAACACGTGGAAGCAAGAGGGCAGCGCCAGACTGACGCCAAGCACCGCCAGCGTCATCAGGGAGGCGAGCGGATTGCGCCACAACTCCCCGAGACTGGCAAACGCCTGCCGCACATGGTCAACCCCGTACATCATCAGACGGCGCAGCGGCGGTTGTTTATGACGAACGATAGCCATCAGAGCTCCTCCCCGGCCGAATACATGCGGCCCGCCTTGAGGGTCAGGGTGCGATAGCGCATGCGCGCGATCAGCCCCAGATCATGGGTGGCAATCAGTACCGAGACCCCAAAATTGTTGAACTCCTGAAATAGCCGCATGATGTCCATGGAGAGCTGAGGATCCAGGTTGCCGGTCGGTTCATCCGCCAGCAGCAGCGGCGGCTTGTTGACGATGGCACGAGCGATGCCAACCCGCTGCTGCTCACCACCGGAGAGCATGCGCGGCTGGTAACGCTCCTTGCCGAGCAGCCCCACCTTGTCCAGCGCCGCAGCCACGCGCTTGTTGATGTCCGCATGGCTGTAACCATCGATCACCAGCGGCAGCGCCACGTTGTCGAACACGGTTCTGTCCATCAACAGCCGGTGATCCTGAAAGATCATCCCGATCTGACGACGAACATAGGGGATCTGGCTGCGCTGGATATGGCTGACATCATCGCCATGAAAGAAGACACGACCATCGGTCGGGCGCTCCATCACGCTGATCAGTTTGAGGAGGGTACTCTTGCCCGCCCCCGAGTGCCCGGTCAGAAAGGCCATCTCCCCCTTGCGCAGGTGAAAGCTGACCTTTTGCAGCGCCTGATGGCCGCCGCTGTATACCTTGCTGACCTTGTCAAAACGAATCATAACGGTTCCCTGAAATTGACAAACCCCGACCGGAGTCGGGGCATGGAACACTTACTCATCACGGCTGAGCTGACTCATCGCGGCCGGACTTATTCATCGCGGCTGAAGAGCGCCTCGATGAAATCGTTGGCAACGAAGGGACGCAGATCGTCGATCCCCTCGCCCACCCCGATGTAGCGGATCGGGATCTGGAACTTGTCGGCCACCGCGAAGATGACGCCGCCCTTGGCCGTGCCATCCAGCTTGGTAAGGGTGATGCCGGTCAGGCCCACCGCCTCGCTGAACAGCTTGGCCTGGCTCAGCGCGTTCTGGCCGGTGCCTGCATCCAGAGTCAGCATGATCTCGTGGGGCGCCTCTTCATCCAGCTTCTTCATCACCCGCACCACCTTCTTGAGCTCTTCCATCAGGTTGCTCTTGTTCTGCAGGCGACCGGCGGTGTCGGCGATCAGCACATCAGCCCCGCGGGAGCGGGCGGCCTCGATGGCGTCATAAATGACGGAAGCGGAGTCGGCACCGGTATGCTGGGCAATCACCGGAATGTTGTTGCGCTGACCCCAAACCTGCAGCTGTTCGACCGCTGCGGCACGGAAGGTGTCACCCGCCGCCAGCATCACGCTCTTGCCTTCAGCCTGGAACTGCTTGGCCAGCTTGCCGATGGTGGTGGTCTTGCCGACGCCGTTTACGCCGACCATCAGGATCACGTAAGGCTTCTTGCTGGTGTCGATCACCAGCGGCTGCTCGACCTTGGCCAGCATCTCGCCCATGTCCTGCTTGAGCAGGCCGTAGAGCGCCTCGGCATCCTTGAGCTGCTTGCGATCCGCGTGCTGCACCAGCCCTTCGATGATGCGGGTGGTGGTGTCGACGCCAAGATCGGCGGTCAGCAGCTGGGTCTCCAGCTCTTCAAACAGCTCATCGTCGATCTTCTTGCCACGGAACAGGCCGAAGAAACCGGAGCCGATATTCTCTTTGGTGCGCACCAGACTGCGCTTGAGGCGAGCAAAGAAGCCCTCCCGCTGCGGTTTGTCCTGGGTGTCGTCGTCCACCTTGGCGGCCAGCGGCAGAGCGGCCAGGGCGGCGGCCTCAGCCTCCATCGCGGCGACCAGGCGCATATCTTCCGCGCGCTGGGCCTCTTTGGCGATACGGGCTTCTTCAGCAGCCTGAGCTTCAGCGGCAATACGAGCCTCCTCCGCAGCGCGAGCTTCGGCGGCGATACGAGCATCTTCTGCAGCGCGGGCTTCGGCAGCAATGCGAGCCTCTTCCGCAGCGCGAGCTTCAGCAGCAATGCGAGCCTCTTCCGCAGCGCGAGCCTCTTCCGCAGCGCGAGCCTCTTCCGCAGCGCGAGCCTCGGCAGCAATGCGAGCCTCTTCCGCGGCGCGGGCTTCGGCAGCAATGCGAGCCTCCTCTGCAGCGTGAGCTTCGGCGGCGATGCGGGCCTCTTCTGCGGCGCGAGCCTCGGCGGCAGTGCGAGCGGCGTCAGCGGCACGCTCCTCTTCGGCGATCAGCGCTTCGTTGACGATCACCGGCTCCAAATCGGAAGCGCACTCCTCCACCACCAGCGGGCCGTGATCGTCCAGCTCGGTCGGCAGGCAGCAATCATCTTGCAAAACGGGATTCTGTGCGCTGGCAGGCACTTCGGGGGCAACAGCCGGCGTACTATCGGAAACAGTTATATCGGAAACGGGAGCGGGGGTAGCAGTGACCTCGGGCTCAACGGTAACGGGGGTGGCTTGGGGTGTCTGTGGTTGGACAGCCTCAGCCTCTTCTTTCTTGCGGCCGAAACCCAGCCAGGAAAACAAACCTTTTGCCATCTAAAAATACTCACATCAAAGGCTGACTGCTAAGATAGCCGTCCCTTGGCGGGTCGGCATAAAAATGAACCGCCTTATACTACCACTTTATTTTCTGACGATGAAACGCGATGCCCAGAGTGAAATCCAGCCGTAGCAACCCGAGCAAGAGTCCCGCCCCGCAAGGAAAATCGGGCTTTGTAAGAATCATCAGCGGCCAGTGGCGAGGCCGCAAATTGCCGGTCAAGGATGTGGAGGGGCTCAGACCCACCACGGATCGCGTCAAGGAGACCATCTTCAACTGGCTGGCCCCCCACATTCGCGGCACCCGCTGCCTGGATCTGTTTGCCGGTAGCGGCGGACTCGGGCTGGAGGCGCTGTCGCGCTATGCCGAGCAGGTGACCCTGATCGAGATGGACAAAGGGGCCGCCGACCAGATCAAGAAGAACCTGACCGCCCTCGGCAGCAGTCAGGGTCAGGTGATCCAGTCAGATGCTGTGAGCTGGCTGCAAGGCCCGGCCACGCCGTTTGACCTAGTATTCCTCGATCCGCCGTTTCGCCGCGAGCTGCTGCCGCAAGTGTGCGAACTGCTGGAGCAGCGCGGCTGGCTGGCACCGGACGCCCTCATCTATCTGGAGCGGGAGAAGGAGATGGCCGATCTGGCGCTGCCCGCCAGTTGGCAACTACTCAAGGACAAGCAGGCAGGTCAGGTCTGTTATCAACTCTATCTACGGGAGGTAAACAATGAAGCGGGTCTTTAATCTGTTGGCGATGGGGCTGATATTGTTCTTCTGGTTTGGCGTGCTGGTGAGCCTGATTGCCCCGCTGCCCGGCAAACTCAACGGCTTTCTGCCGGTCTGCGGCGTGATCGTCGCCCTGCTGCACTGGCTGCAGGCCAGCATGATCAAGGCAGCTTGCAAACGCTACTTCGCGGTCACCAAGGCCGAATTTGTCACTGTGCTGATCTTTGGTGTGTTTGGCATGGTCGACATTCGTCAGCGCCTGCAAGAGATCGTCAACGCCGCCCAGCGCGGCAATCTCTCGGACAAACCATAAAAGAAAAGGGGACGGCGGTAGCCGTCCCCTAGAGTCGTGTCGTCCTGTCCGTAGAACTGCAATGCTCCCTGCAATCCCTGACGTTATCCTAATCCTTTGGAATATCCCCTTTCCAATCCGTTGGCGTGTCCTGCGGCGTTCCTGGCCTGGCAATTCATCCTGAACTGCTTCCCTGTCTCCATCCTGGAGGTGTCCATTACCACGTCCTGTGGGGTTCCTTGCGTCTTCCTGACAGATAACCATCCGGGTTATCTCACTTCATCCTGAAGTATTCCTCTCGCATCCGGCGAGGTCCTGTTCATCCTGAAGAACGAGGTTCCGTTCGTTCTGCTCCCATCCCGAGAGAGTCCTGCCGCATCCCGCGGTGTTCCTTTATTCATCCATGACGATAATCATCCTGATTATCGAGCTCATCCTGAGGTGTCCCTTGTCCACATCCTGCGGACTATTCCATCTTTATGCGCTGCCCTGCATCCTGCCGGACCAGCTCCGTCCTTGTGAGACCCATACTAAGGAAATGCGCACCCCGAACAAGGGCCATCCGATGATAAAGATCCGATGCGGCTCCCATCTAAAAAAACGAACTTAAAAACTAACCCTTTAATATCAGTTAGTTATTTAGTTTCACGGGAAAGCTCGACCATTCTGGCATGGCTTCGCGTACGGCTCAAAGCGCCAGCCTCTTACAGTCGCTATGGCAGATCTCTTACACGGGTTTCGCCCCCGAAAACGGGGCAGGAAAACGGTTCAATCCTGACGTTAAGACTTAAAAATTAGTTGAATAAATATGCTTAAAAAAACCGCAAAAAAAAGAGCCGAGACCAGGCTCGACTCTTCAACATTCCAATTTTTAATCAGCTCAAGCGGTTGGCCGGATTGAGATAGGCCTTGCGCAGCGATTCCGGTGCCAGCACTTCCAGTTCACCGCCGATGTTGTTCAACCAGCTGCGAAACTCCGGGGTGTCCTGCACTTCTGTCTCCACCACCACGCTGCGCTTGTCATAGCGGGTCATGCGTGGATTGTTGCCGGGGATCTGGTTATCCACCAGCGACTGGCTGTTGGCATCGATCCGGCCGACGAAGCGGATCGGGCCGCTCACATCCTGATAGCCCTGATCGCGGATCAGCTTCTGGATATTGAAATCCTTCGGCTGGGTGGCGCTGAAGTTGGTCAGCTCCACGTTCTTGATATGGTCAAACGGGATGCCGTAGACCTTGGGATCCAGCTCGGACAGAGTGCAGAGCAGGATCGGACCGTCCGGCTGATTGAGAATGCCGAGCGGGTTGATACGGTCGTAGCAGAGCCATACGGTGCGCTCTTTGATCACGCGCTGGATCTCGGCACTGAACTTGCGACCACGCCAGAGCGCATCGCGGATCAGGGTGCTGCGGCGGATCTCCGGGTTGCCGGCAAACGGACGCGGTGACTGGTGGACACTCTCCAGCCAGCGTTCGGCCAGTTCGCTCTGGCTGTCGCGGATCACCTGGCTCGCCTTGTCGACCAGCGGGTTCAATTCGGTCAGTACACTCGCCGGCAACAGTTGGCTCGCCTGATCACTCCAGGTTTTCAGGGCCACCGCCAGCGAGAGCGGCATGATATTGGCAAAGTCGTTGAGGCCGTGGCGCTCGAAGCACCAGCCATGGGGTTTGCTGCGCTCGTCCGAGGTGAGGTCGAACAGTCCCATGCCGGACATCTCCTCCAGGTCCCGTTGCACGGTACGCAGACTGACGTGGATACCTTCCTCTTCCAGTTTTACCTGGAGTTGGCTGGCGGTCAGCTTGTAAGGGCGGTGCGGGATGCAACGCGCCAAGGTCAGTTGTCGTAACAGCTTCTTGCTCATGGTGCTTGCCTTCACTGGTTTAGCGTTGACTGTATGCTAGTCGTGACTTGCGACAGTCTATGTCGCAAGTTTTGCTGCGACAACTGTCGCCATTTTCATACAAAACACACTAAACAATTGATTTTCAAAGACAATGCACTCAAAAAAGGAGCCGCTAGAGGCTAAAATTAGCCAAAAATCCCTCAAATGAAAGTTCTATGTTGTGATTTATTGTCAGCATAAAACTCCGATTAATTAATTCATCTCAGAATATGATTTCAGGGGAGAGCATGACTCTCCCCTTTTGCTCACATCAGCCACGACCAGGCTGACTTGGTGATGGCCGCACCGACCATGTAGCCAAACACCGCAAGCGCTGCCACACCGGCCACCAGCTTCTGACCGCGGGCCGGGCGCTTGAGTGCCATGACACCCAGACCGATATAGAGCACCAGTGCAACCAGCTTGGCCATCAGCCAGGGTTGTTGACCCGGGCTCAACTGCAAGGCCACCGCCAGCAACACACCAAACAGCAGCAGGAAGGTGTCGTTGATATGCGGCAGGATCTTCAGCCACTTCTGCTGCAACCGATCGCTGCCAGCAAGCGCCAGACTCCAGCGATAGATAAAGAGCAGCAGACTGACCAGCGCGAGCGTCATATGCAGGTGTTTGAACATGGGGTAATAGGCAATCATTTTGCTTCCTTGTCGTCGTCGGGTAGCCCGCTGTTCCAGTTGTGGGCATGGATACGCTCCTGCCCCTCCTCGTCGTCTTGCAACAGATCGGAGAGGATCTCCCGGTATTGCAGGCTCTTGTTGATATAAGTGTGTTCGTCGTCCAGATAGTTGACCTGCTCGCGCAACAGCCAGTTATCGTGCTGCTTGAAGGTCTGCCCCGCCCGCCAGGCCTGGTTGGCCCGAAAACCGAGCTGGGTCAGGGCTTCCACCCCCAGATCGACTGCCGAACCCAGGGTTTCCCGGTGTACGCTCTCGACCCCGTGGCGCAGGATCTCGTGGGCATGGGGTCGATCCAGCGCTCGCGCCAGGATCTTCAGGTGCGGGAAGTGCTTCTGCACCATCTCGATCACCGCCAGCGAGGTAGCCGGATCGTTGATGGAGAGCACCAGCAGCTTCGCCTTGTGTGCCCCTGCGGCATGGAGCAGATCGATCCGGCTGGCATCGCCATAGAAGACCTGATAACCGTACTTGCGCAGGGTCTCTATCTGGCTGGCATCCTGCTCGAGGATGGTGGTGCCGATGCCGTGACCGTGCAGCAGACGCCCCACGATCTGACCGAAGCGGCCGAAGCCCGCGATGATCACCGGATGCTCCACCAGCTCAGGTTGCTCATGCTGCGGTGCGTCGCTCTGGTTACGGTAATCGAACCAGGGCTGGATCACCCGATCGTTGAGGATCAGCAGCAGCGGCGTCAGCGCCATGGAGAGCGCCACCACCAGCGTCAGCAGCGAGATGGTCTCGCCGGGCAGCACCCGGTTCTGGGCGGCAAACGAGAAGAGCACGAAGGCAAACTCGCCCCCCTGCGCCAGCGCCAGCCCGAAGGTCCAACGTTGACTCGGTGAGATGCGCAAGACGAAGCCGAGCGCCATCAGCACCAGCCATTTGAGCACCATCAGGCCAACGACCAGGGTTGGTATCAGGAAGGGGTGCTCGGCAAACAGCCCGAAGTCGATCCCCGCCCCCACCGACATAAAGAACAGGCCGAGCAGCAAGCCCTTGAACGGCTCTATGTCGGCCTCCAGCTCATGGCGATATTCGCTGTCGGCCAGCACCACCCCGGCGAGGAAAGAGCCGAGAGCGGGCGAAAGCCCCACCGACTCCATCAACACGGCGATGGCGATCACCAGCAACAGAGCGGCGGCGACGAAGATCTCCCGCATATGGGACTGGGCGATGGCACGAAACACCGGCCGCATCAGGTAGTGGCCACCCAGCACGATGCCGGAGATGGCCGCGACCACCAGCAGGCCATGCTGCCAACCCGCCAGCTCAGAGCCACCATTGCTGGCGACCGGCGCCATGGCCAGCAGCGGCAGGATCGCCAAGATCGGAATGACCGCAATATCCTGAAACAGCAGCACCGCAAAGGCGGAGCGACCGCTCTCGCTCTGCATCAGCTTGCGCTCCTGCAGGCTCTGCAACACGATGGCGGTGGAAGAGAGCGCCAGAATGAGGCCGATGGCCAGCCCCTGTTGCAGCGGCAGACCGATCAGGTGCGCCACGCCGGTCAGCGCCGCCGTGGTGAGCAGCACCTGCAGGCCGCCGGTGCCGAGGATCGGCCCCTTCAGCTGCCACAAGAGGGCCGGACGCAATTCAAGACCGACCAGAAACAGCATCAGCACCACGCCAAACTCGGCGAAGTGCATCACATCCTTCTGCTCCCCCACCAGCCCCAGCAGAAAGGGGCCTATGATGATCCCCGCCAGCAGGTAGCCGAGCACCGAGCCCAACCCCCAGCGCTTGGCCAGCGGCACCGCGATGACGGCGGCGGAGAGGTAGATAAAGGCATCAAACAGGATCCCGTGGCCCATCAGTCGGCCCTCCGCATGAACATCTGATCCGGCTCATGAGCTCGGCCAACAAGCTGCCCGTGTGTCATCAGAGCACCTCCAGCAAGTCGCGCAGATAAGGACGCCCGGCCAGTTGCTCCGGGGTCAGCAGATCATCACGCAGGGCGCAAAGCAGCTGGCGGTAATCCTGTCCACAGCGGCGCAGGGCGGCGGGATCCTTGATCTTGTGAAAGGAGTGCAGCACGAAAGGGGGCAGCCAGTTCATGCCGCACAAGGTGGCAGCCTGCTGAAATGGCAGCAGAAAGTCGAGCAGCGGTCGGCTGTTATACCCCTCGCTGCAGTAGGACTCCGGCGCCCCGCCCGTGGTGATGGCGCTCAGCCACTGCTTGCCCTTGAGGGCATGAGCCTCGGGGCCGTAGGCATAGCCATACTCCAGCACCAGATCCATCCACTCTTTCATGATGGCCGGGCAGGAGTACCAGTAAAACGGGTGCTGGAAGACGATGATGTCGTGCTCACAGAGCAGCGCCTGCTCCCGCTTCACATCGATAAACATGTCGGGATAGTGCTGATAGAGGTCGTGAACCGTGACCCCCTCCAGCCCCTCAATCGCCTGCAACAGCTGCTTGTTGGCCCGCGAGCTCTGCAGCGCGGGATGGGAAAAAATAACCAGAATGCGTTTCATGACCACATCACCCGAGCAAAGCCTTGCGGTGCAAGACGAGGTAAACAGAAAAGGGGAGTCTGGGGAGCTGCATCGTAAAGGTGCACAGGAGAGCGACCTTATCAGGAAGCGCCATAGCCTGCCAACTCGGGGATCAGCTCCCGCAGCGCCGGATTGAGGGTCTGGTGAGCGGGATAGCAGAGCCCAATCCGGCGAAACATCCGCGGCCCGCTCACCGGCAGGGTACAGAGCCCCGCCTCATCCTCGACCAGCCCGTCCGGCAGAAAACTGATGCCGACCCCCGCCAGCACCAGCGCCATCACCAGCCCCTTGCTCTCGGCCTTGGCCACCAGATTGAGGGTAAGCCGGTCACAGGCCAGCAGACCTATGGTCTGTTGATGAGCTTCACAGGGTGGGCACTCAATAAAATCATAATGTTGCAGCTCGGCCAGCTCAATTTTCTCGCGGCTGGCCAGGGGATGGTCGACCGGCACGCAGAGCACGTAATCCTCCTCCCACAGCGGCAGGAAGATCTCGTCCTCCCGGCGCAAGGCATCCAGCGTCAAGCGGCAGTCGGCAGGTGTGGCGTAGTCGGAGAGGGTGAGATCCAGCTGCGGCAACACGCGCTGTACTTGCTGCAACAGCCCGGCCACCCGACGGCGACTCAAGTCCGGCATGATGGCGATATTGAGCCTCGCACGCGTCGCTTTCTGGCGAAACAGCTCCGGCAAACGGCGCGCCTCCTCCACCAGCTTGACCGCGTGGGGATAGAGATAGTGGGCCGGATCTTTCGCCACCACCCCCTTCTTGCCCCGGACAAACAGGCTGTCACCGAGCGCCTCTTCCAGCTGGCGCAGTCCCGCCGAGAGGGAGGGCTGGCTGACGTGGCAGCGCTCGGCCGCCGCCGTGATGTTCTTCTCTTCATAGATGGCGATGAAGAAACGCAGCAATCTCAAGTCCAGCATAAACCAACCATAGTTTTTTTAGATGATAACCAGCGGAAAACAATATTTATCACTTATAGATACAGTGACTATAGTGATTGGGTTCCGTGCTGGCCAGCCACCTGTTTGCTCAAACCGACTCTTGAATCAGAAGGAAAGACCCATGTCCAAATCTCTCGTCGTGATCACCGGTGCCTCCGCCGGGATCGGTGCCGCCATCGCCCGTGCCTTCTCTGCCGCCGGTCATCCGCTACTACTGCTGGCCCGCCGGGTCGAGCCGATGCAGGCACTGAACCTGCCCGATACCCTCTGCATCGGGGTCGATGTGACCGACACCGCCGCCATGAAAGCCGCCGTCCAGCAGGCAGAAGCCAAATTTGGCCCGGTCGGCTGCATGGTCAACAACGCCGGTGTCATGCTGCTGGGTCAGGCAGATGTGCAGGATCCCGCCGAGTGGCAGCAGATGCTCAACATCAACGTGATGGGGGTACTGAACGGCGTCCACGCAGTGCTGGCAGGCATGAAGGAGCGCCGCAGCGGTACCATCATCAACATCAGTTCCATCGCAGGTCGCAAGACCTTCCCGAACCATGCAGCCTACTGCGCCACCAAGTTCGCCGTGCACGCCCTGACCGAGAACATCCGGGAAGAGGTAGCCGATGTCGGCGTGCGGATGGTGACCATTGCCCCGGGTGCGGTCGAGACCGAGCTGCTCAGCCACACCACTGACGAGAGCATCAAGGCCGGTTACCACGACTGGAAAGATCAGATGGGTGGCGTCATTGCGCCGGAAGTGATCGCCGATGCCGTGCTCTACGCCTGGAACCAGCCTGCCAACGTCTGCGTGCGCGAGATCGTGCTGGCGGCGACCCGTCAGCAACCTTAATCCTGGCTGACTGACACCATGGGGAGGGCTTGACCCTCCCCCGGGGCACAGGGTTACCATGTGCCCCTTGTTTTTTCCGAGTCATTCCATGGTTCTCACCCGTCGCCAACTCACTCACGCCCGTCGCTGGCTCCCCTTGTGGAGTCTGGTGCTGGTGTTGATGTCGTTTGGCAGCCGGGCCGCAACCGACCTCTGTACCCTGACTACCCACTGCAGCCAGAGCGAGCGCACCCTGGAAAAAGCGATGCCCTGCGGCAGCTTTACCACAGCACTCTCGATGACACTGGTAGGCAGCGACAGCCTGACGGTCGCCGTACTGGAACCGGATACCCCCGACTTCGCCTCCCCCTCTCTCTTTATGCCGGACGCCCCGTGCGAGCGGCTCGAACGTCCCCCACGCACCCGGATCTGAAACGCATCCCGTATCGGGCATCTTTTCTTTCAATCTGAGGTGAGTGATGTACAAACCCCTGTTACTGGCCATGCTGGCCGGTACCGTCAGCTTTTCGGCCCTCGCGGCCGAGAAGATGACCGTCTACAAATCCAAATATTGTGGCTGCTGCCAAAGCTGGAACGAGCACATGGAGCAGAATGGCTTCGAACTGGAGGTCATCGAAACCGAACAGCTCGGCGCAGTGAAGCAGCAATACGGTATCGCGCCGGAACTGGCCTCTTGCCATACCGGTATCGTAAATGGCTATGTGATCGAGGGGCATGTACCGGCCGCCGATGTGCAGAAGCAGCTCAGGGAAAAACCGGCGATCCGTGGCCTGACCATTCCGGGCATGCCCCAGAGTGCACCGGGCATGGATATTCCGGGCCATCCCTATGAGGTACTGAGTATCAGCAACGAGGGCGCGACCAACCGCTGGTCGAGCTACCCAGGCTGACGAAAACTGGCCATGAGAGGGCACTCCCATATCATGTGAGGCACACCTGAGCGGACTCTTGCCGCTCATGGCCAGAAAGAGGGCCGCTATCGCGAGATAGCGGCTTTTTTTGAGTACATTTCCTGCAATAACAAGGGATTGCTTGCAACCACCGGCAACAAGGGGCAGATTTAACGCCAATTCATGGAGCCGATGCTCAGGTCTACCAACCCTTTCCAGCGCCAAGGATGCGACATGTTTACCTTTTCCCGAGGAGTTCTGCTGCTAGCCTTTCTGACAGTTCTCCCCCCCACTTATGCCAATGAAGAGCCCGCCATGCTGACAAGCGAACATCCAATCCAGCCGCCCGTGGCCGCCAAACATCCCCGCACGCTGAAAAAACACGGGGATACCCGCATCGACAACTACTACTGGCTGCGCGACGACGAGCGGCAGAAGCCCGAGGTATTGGACTATCTCAAGGCCGAGAACGCCTATACCGAGGCCATCCTCAAGCCGACCCAACCCCTGCGCGAACAGCTTTACAAAGAGATGGTCGCCCGCATCCCCCAGCAGGATGAGTCGGTACCCTATGTGAAGAATGGCTACCGCTACCAGACCCGCTATGAGCCGGGCAAGGAGTACGGGATCTATTCGCGCACCAAGCTCGGTGAAGAGCAGGCGAGCCTGCTGCTCGACAGCAACCTGCGGGCTGAAGGGCACGAGTTCTATGCCCTCGGCGCCCTTGAGGTGAGCCGCAACAACCGCTGGCTGGCGGTGGCGGAAGATTTCCTCTCCCGCCGTCAGTACCAGATCCAGTTCCTCGATCTGGAGAGCGGCCAGTGGGCCACCGACAAACTGGAAAATACCTCCGGCAATCTGGTGTGGGCCAACGACAACAAGACCGTCTTCTATGTGCGCAAGCACCCGCAGACCCTGCTGCCCTATCAGGTCTATCGCCACACGCTCGGGACGGATCCGGCCACGGACAAGCTGGTCTACGAGGAGAAGGATGACTCCTTCTACATCAGCCTCTACGCCACCACCTCGGAAGATTTCATCGTCATCGCCCTCTCCAGCACGACTACCGGCGAAGCACGGCTGATCGATGCCAACCAGCCGGAGCACGCCCCCCGCCTGTTCCTGCCCCGTCAGGTGGATCACGAATACAGCCTGGATCACTACCGCGGCCGCTTCTATGTGCGCTCCAACAAGGACGGCAAGAACTTCGGCCTCTACGAGACCAAAGAGAGCCCGGTGGATCGCTGGAAGGCGGTGATTGCCCCCAATCCGGACGTGCTGCTGGAGAGTTACGCCCTGTTCAAGGATTGGCTGGTACTGGAAGAGCGCAACAAGGGGCTGACCCGACTGCGCCAGATCAACTGGCAGAGCGGTGACGAGAAGGAGATCGCCTTCGACGATCCCGCCTATGTCACCTGGCTCGCCTACAACCCGGAGCCGGATACCAGCGCCCTGCGTTATGGCTACTCCTCCATGACCACCCCCGCCTCTACCTATGAGCTGGATATGGCGAGCGGCAAGCGCACCCTGCTCAAGCAGCAGCCGGTGGCAGGCTTCAAGGCCGACCAGTACGCCAGCGAGCGACTCTGGGTGACCGCCCGCGACGGCGTATCGGTGCCGGTGTCGCTGGTCTATCGCAAGGACAAGTTCAAGAAAGAGCAGGCCGATGCGCCCAAGAATCCGCTGCTGGTCTATGGCTACGGCTCCTACGGCGCCAGCATGGATCCCGACTTCAGCAGCTCGCGCCTGAGCCTGCTGGATCGCGGCTTCGTCTACGCCATCGCCCATATCCGGGGTGGCGAAGAGCTGGGACGTCACTGGTACGAAGATGGCAAACTGCTGAAAAAACAGAACACCTTCAATGACTTTATCGATGTCACCAAGGCGCTGGTGGAGCAAGGCTACGGTGCCAGGGATCAGGTCTACGCCATGGGCGGCAGCGCCGGCGGCCTGTTGATGGGGGCCGTCATCAATCAGGCGCCCGAACTCTATCGCGGCGTGGTTGCGCAGGTGCCGTTCGTCGATGTGGTTACCACCATGCTGGACGAGTCCATTCCCCTCACCACCGGGGAGTATGACGAGTGGGGCAACCCGAACCAGAAGCGCTACTACGACTACATGAAGAGCTACAGCCCCTACGATCAGGTGAAGGCGCAAGCCTATCCCAACCTGCTGGTCACCACCGGGCTGCACGACTCGCAAGTGCAATATTGGGAGCCCGCCAAGTGGGTCGCCAAGCTGCGCGAACTGAAGACGGATGATAACAAGTTGTTACTGAACACCGACATGGACGCCGGCCACGGCGGCAAGTCGGGCCGCTTCAAAGCCTACGAGGATATCGCGCTGGAATACGCCTTTATCCTGGATCTGGCCACCCCGGCCAACTGATCTCTCATGACTCCGGCCCTTGTCATTCAAGGGCCGCATAAGAATCCTCTCGTAGTTTTTCCCTCTTCCATTTCCCTCCATATCAAATTAATCTTCGGCAAGAAAATGAATGATCGAGGTCATGTTTCTCAAGATTTAACTCCGCTATTTTGCCATTTCGTTTGATTTATGTTGGGTGAATGTGCTTAATCGGAGTGCTTGCAACTTTTTATTTGGCCCCTCAGGGGCCAATTTATCTTCGACCGACAGGAGGTCGGTAGCCTCACCACAGGATGAGGGTGACTGCCGGAAAAGGGGGGAATCAACTCCCCCGCTTTCGCGCAACGAGAAGAGCGGGCAAGCCCGGCGCAGAACGGGATTGCCATCAATTTATCCGGGGATCGGATAAACAAAATCAAAGAAAAGGGAGAAAAAATGAAAGGATTAACTTTGGCATGCGCCCTGTCGGCGGCTCTGGTCGGTGTTTCATTCGGTGGTCCGGTACAAGCGCAGGAGCGCTTCGTGACCATAGGCACCGGCGGTCAGACCGGCGTCTACTATGTCGCTGGCCAGTCCATCTGCCGCTTCCTCAATCGCGGCGCCGCCGATCACCAGATCAAGTGCAACGCCCCGGCCAGTGGCGGCGGTGTTGCCAACGTCAACGGCATCCGCAGCGGTGAATTCAACTTCGGCATCATGCAATCCGACCACCAGTTCAAGGCGATGAAGGGGCTGCCACCGTTCCAGGCCGAAGGGGCCATGGACGACATGCGCGCCGTCTTCTCCCTGCAGAGCGAGGTGTTCACCATCTTGGCTCGCCGCGATGCCAAGATCGCCAGCTTCGACGACCTGAAAGGCAAGCGCGTCAACATCGGCAACCCGGGCTCCGGCCAGCGTGACACCATGGAAGAGATCATGGCGGTCAAAGGCTGGAAGAAGGGTGACTTCGGTCTGGTCTCCGAGCTGAAGCCGGCCGAACAGGCCTCCGCCCTCGGTGACAACAACATCGACGCCATGAGCTACTTCGTCGGTCACCCGAACGGCGCCATTCAGGAAGCCTCCACCACCACAGATGCGGTACTGGTACCTGTGACCGGCGCCGACATCGACAAGCTGCTGGCCGAGAAGAGCTACTACAGCAAGGCCGAGATCCCGGGCGGCATCTACAAGGGCAGCGACAAGCCGACCCCCTCCATCGGTGGCAAAGCGGTGCTCTCCACCAGCGCCAAAACCGATCCGGAAGTGGTCTATCAGCTGGTCAAGTCGGTGTTCGACAACCTGGATCGCTTCAAGCGCCTGCACCCTGCCTTTGCCGACCTGAAAGAGGCCGACATGATCAAGGTGGGTCTCTCTGCACCGCTGCATGAAGGGGCTGCCCGCTACTACAAAGAGCGCGGCTGGCTCTGATTGAAGGCCCCGGGGCCTTTGTCACTCTCTTCGACACCCGTCTGCCGCCTGATTGCGGGGGCGGGTGTCGCTCTTGTTGTACTCGTTGGCACAAGTTAACCCTATGCAAGATAAACAACTCTCTACCGAGGAACTGATCGCCCAGGATGTGGGCGCTCGCCTGCCGCTGGGCATCATGGGCTGGCTCATCACAGCACTGGCGCTGGCCTGGTCCCTATTCCAGCTCTGGATCGCCTCGCCACTCCCCTTTATGGTGGGGTTTGGCGTACTCAATGACACCGAAACCCGCTCCATTCACCTCACCTTTGCCCTGTTGCTCGCTTTTCTGGTGTTCCCGGCATTTCGCTCCTCGCCACGGGATCGGGTTCCCCTCGGTGATATCGCCCTCGGCCTGATCGCTGCTGGCGCCGCCTCTTACCTGTTTGTGATGTATGAAGCACTGGCGCTGCGTCCCGGCACCCTCACCACCGCCGATCTGGTGACCGCCTGCATCGGCATTCCGCTGCTGCTGGAAGCGGCGCGCCGCGCCCTGGGGCCGGCACTGGCGGTCATCGCTATCGTCTTTCTGATCTACAGCCTGGCGGGCCCCTGGATGCCGGGACTGCTGGCACATCGCGGGGTAGGCTTTACCGCGCTGGCCAACCACCAGTGGATCACCACCGAAGGGGTGTTCGGCATCGCCCTTGGCGTCTCCACCAGCTTCGTGTTTCTGTTCGTGCTGTTCGGCGCCCTGCTGGAGCGGGCCGGTGCCGGTCACTACTTTATCCAGCTCGCTTTCAGCCTGCTCGGTCACTTGCGCGGCGGCCCGGCCAAGGCGGCAGTGGTCGCCTCCGGCCTGACCGGCCTGATCTCCGGCTCGTCGATTGCCAACGTGGTGACCACCGGCACCTTCACCATCCCGATGATGAAGAAGGTGGGCTTCAGTTCAGAGAAAGCGGGGGCGGTGGAAGTGGCCTCCTCGGTCAACGGCCAGATCATGCCGCCGGTGATGGGGGCTGCGGCTTTCCTGATGGTCGAATACGTGGGCATCCCCTATGTGGAGATCATCAAGCACGCCTTCCTGCCTGCCGCCATCTCCTACATAGCGCTGCTCTACATCGTCCATCTGGAGGCGCTAAAACTGGGCATGCAGCCCATCGGCAACCATCAACCCAAGCCCTGGCTGCGCCGCCTGACCGGCTTTGCCTTTGGCGCGGCCCTCATCAGCGGCCTGTCACTGGCGGTCTACTATGGCCTCGGCTGGCTCAAACCTGCACTGGGTGACTACGCTCTGCCGGGGATCTCGGTACTGCTGGCTGCCACCTATGTGGCTCTGTTGAAGATCGCCGCCAGCAATGAACCGCTGCCTGCCGAAGATCCCGACAAGCCGCTCACCGAGTTGCCCAACACCCGCGCCGTGCTGCTCTCCGGCCTGCACTTCCTGCTGCCGGTGGTAGTACTGGTATGGTGCCTGATGGTGGAGCGCCTCTCGCCGGGGCTGTCGGCCTTCTGGGGTACCGTGATGCTGGTGATCATCCTGCTGACCCAGCGCCCGCTGCTCAACTGGCTGCGCAAGGACGGCAAGCACGACTACGGCACCGTCGCTGATGGCGTGGTGGATCTGCGGGAAGGGCTGGTCGCCGGTGCCCGTAACATGATCGGTATCGGCATTGCCACCGCCACCGCGGGGATTATCGTGGGTGCGGTCTCCCAGACCGGGGTTGGTCTGGTGCTGGCGGATCTGGTGGAGTTCCTCTCCATGGGCAACCTGCTGCTGATGCTGCTGCTCACCGCCCTGCTGAGCCTGATCCTCGGCATGGGGCTGCCGACCACTGCCAACTACATCGTCGTCTCCAGCCTGCTGGCACCGGTGGTGGTGACGCTGGGGCAGCAAAACGGGCTGATCGTGCCGCTTATCGCAGTGCACCTGTTCGTCTTCTACTTCGGCATCATGGCGGATGTGACGCCGCCGGTGGGGCTGGCCTCCTTCGCGGCAGCGGCTGTCTCCAAGGGCGATCCCATCAAGACCGGGATCACGGCGTTTTACTACAGCCTGCGTACCGCGGCGCTGCCGTTCCTGTTTATCTTCAACACCGACCTGCTGCTGATCGACGTGGACTTCGCCCACGGGGTGCTGATCTTCATCGTGGCGACCATCGCCATGCTGATCTTCGCCGCCGCCACCCAGGGCTGGTTCCTGGTGAAGAGCCGCTGGTACGAGAGCGTGCTGCTGTTGCTGGTCGCCTTTACCCTGTTCCGCCCGGGTTTCTGGATGGACATGGTGCACGACCCCTATCGCGAGACCCCGCCTGCCCAGCTGGCCCAAACCATGGGTGAAGTGGAGGCGGAGAGCACCCTGCGGCTGCGGATCCTCGGTGAAGATGCCGTGGGCAAGCCACGCAAGTTCACCCTGCTGGTCGCCGTACCGGATGGGGCAAATGGCGAGGAGCGGCTGGCCAATCTGGGGCTGAGCCTCTATGAGCAGGATGGCAAGACGCTGATCGACAACGTCGCCTTTGGCAGCCCGGCCGCCACCATGGGGCTGGAGTTCGATCAGGAGATCCTCACCGTCAAGGCGCCGACCGAGCGCTGGACCAAGGAGTGGATGTGGATCCCGGGCTTCCTGCTGTTCGGGGCGATCGTCTGGCTGCAGCGTCGCCGCAGCGTCAAGGCTGGTTAATCCACCGGGCAGATGAGACAGAGGGCCGCTATTGCGGCCCTCTTTTTATTGCCTTGCCCTCTGCGGCTCTTGCGATGAGCGACAGTCATGGAAAGGGTAAACGGTGGCGAGCAGCCAAAAAAGTGGGGTGACATGTCCATGTCACCCCCTCGCAAATAGCATGTTCCATATTGGAGTCCGGCCACACCGGGTCTCTGTTTCACTTTACGATAGTTCGCGACCCATCTGAAGTGAGCGCCAATTGCAGCGATGCAACTGGCCAGCTACCCGTTACAACCTTCGTCCACACGGCAGACAAGCCGCCGTGTTTGTCCTTGCATCTGAAATATTACGCATAAAAACAAAATAAAAAACGTTTTTATGCTAATTCCATTCACATCAGAGTACAAAAAACAGCCTTATCATCACCACTAAATTGTTATAAAACAGTAAGATAAATTCATGCATGGTTATTCACCCGCAAAGGGCATCAGCAATGGCTTACAAGGCTTTGCGAGATCTCGCACAAAAAATGGCCGCCTCACAGCCAACGCCGCAGTGGCAACCAGTCGCTCAGGCGGGATATCAGTCGCCTTGACCACCCCTCGGGTTTGCGCGGCAATCCACCCGCCTGCTCCTGCCAGCGAGCCAGCCACGTTCGCAGCGCCTCGCAGATCGGCGGGCAGTGCAAATGCAGCATCAGTTCGGTATTGAGAAACAGCGAGCGGGGATCGAGGTTGAGGCTGCCAAACAGCGCCCGCTCCTCCCCCAGCAGGATCAGCTTGGCGTGCAGGCTGCCGTGGCCATGGTCAAACTCGGCGACCCGGATCCCGCAGCGCAGCAACCAGCCGAGATAACGCTGATAGGCGCCATAGACCAGCGGCACATCGGTGCTGGCCAGTGAGTTGGTGAGAATGTCGATGGCGACCCCCTGCTGGCGCAGCCGCGCCAGACGGTGCCGAAACCCGCGAGTAAGGATGAGGTAAGGGGTCACCAACCCCAGCGAGCCGGGATTGTCAGCCAGCTGGCGCCAAAGCTGGCGGGCGGTGGTGGGACGGGAGATAAGCCCCTTTCCGGGACGGTCGAACCATACCTCGGCCCTCCCCTCATGCCATTGCAGCGGCAAATCGCGCTCGTCAAACAGCGCCGCAGGCAGATCGTAGACCGTCGCCACCGTCGGATCCGTCATGGTGAACAGGAAGTCGTTGACCACCTCTATTTCGGCGGGCAGCAGCTCGCGGCGCAGCAGATGGCGAATGGGGTGACTCCAGCGACTGTGCCAGAACTGCTCGAACCCCTGTGCCATCTGCTGGCACAGTCCCCCCTGACAGGCGAGATCGAGATCCACGAAGGGGGCTTGCGGATCCAGACCGAAGTAGCGATCGCCGATGTTGCGCCCGCCGATCAGCGCCAGCTTGCCATCCACCAGCAGCAGCTTGTTGTGCATCCGGTGGTTGATGCGGCGAAAGCTGAGCAGCCCCTCCAGCAGCAGTGCCAGCGGGCGCCAGCCCCGCAGCCAGAAGGGGTTGAACAGCCGTACCTCGATCCCCGGGTAGTGAGCCACCATCTCCAGAAAGCGGTTATCACCGGCATAGAGATCATCCACCAGCAGCTGCACCTTGACGCCGCGCCGGGCGGCGTGGAGCAGCTCGCTCAGCAGCAGCTTGCCGCTGCTGTCCTCTTCCCAGCTGTAGTACTGCGCCTGGATCCGCTCGCGGGCATGACGGATCCAGTGGCAGCGCACCTTGAGCGCCAGCAGGGGATCGTCGATCAGGGCAAAGGATCCGGGGATCATGGTGTCATCCTGCTGTCATGGCCGGGTGTCATAACGCTGGCGAGCCTCTTCACATATTCAAAAGGAGTTGCTGATGGAACTGCATGATACCCCGATGTTGCGCTATCTGGGCCAGCTCAGCCAGCCAGATCTCATCCCGGCCACCGGCCCTGCTCACTGGTTTTTGCAACACAGGGACGGTGGCTGGCAATTGCCGACCGTGCAGGCGACCCTGCCGGTCAACCGGCTCAGGGCTGAGCCGCTTCGATAGCGGCAGCCTTGCCCTCGATCTGGGGCAGGCTGAAACGATAGGCCACGTAGTACTTGTAGATGGTGCCGACATAGTTGATCGGCCCCTGTCCGACTTCGTTGGCCACCAGCTGATCCACGTTGCCGAACCAGACGTTGGGATCGAGCCCCAGCTTCTCCGCCTTGTCTCGCAGCGCCTGCACCCGGTTCGGCCCGGCGTTGTAGGCGGCGAGGGCAAACAGGTGGCGATTGAGCCGATCCAGCTTGGGATCATTGAAGTAGGTATCGAGGATCAACCGCATGTAGCGGCAGGCGGCCTCCACATTGCCCTCCAGCGTGGTGAGTCTGGCGCCGTTGATGCCGACTTCCCGCCCCGTACTGGGCAGCAGTTGCATAAGGCCCACGGCCCCCTTGGGCGAACGCGCCTTGGGATTGAGGCCGGACTCCTTGTAGCCGAGCGCCGCCAGCATCAGCCAGTCGAGATCGTATTGATTGGCGTACTTCTCCAGCACTTTGCGAATGGTCGCGAGGCGCCCCATGGGATCCGGCGCCAGGATATTGCTCATCTGATCGCTGCGAACCAGCAAGCGGCGCAGGGTCATGTCGCTGTAGAGGCTGTTGCGGCTGACACTCGCCAGATAGCCATTGACCGCCTTGAGCAGCTCGGGGCTGTTCTTGCGCAGCGCCCAGGCGCTGGTGCCATTGCTGCGCAGGGGGATCAACTTGTGGGCCTTGAGGCCGGAGATCATGCCACCCAGCCAGATCCGCCCCTTGTAGCTGTCAGTCACCGTCAGGGGAATAATGCCGGCGGCCACCATCTCCAGCAGATCGCCATCCTGCAGGTATTCGGGCACCGTTTCGATATAGACGGGGGGCAGCCCCAGCTCGCGAAACAGCCAGTTGAGCTGGCGCAGACTCTCGTAGTAGCTGGAGCTGGCGCGCACCCAGACCCGCCTGCCGGAGAGCTGGGTAATGCGGCTGAAGGCGGGCAGGCTCTGCTGGCTCACCACCCACTCCTCGATGGATGAAATGAGCGGCTGGGAGAAGGCAACCTGTTCACGCCGGGTCGGGGTCACCGTCATGGTCGCCGCCACCAGATCGCCACGCCCCTCGGTCAGATAGTCCAGCAGCTTGTCCTGCCGCACCGGTATGTAGACCACCTTGAGTTTGACCTTCTCTTTGGCGAGATAGGTCTTGTTCAGCCAGCGCTCGAACCCTTGCAGCTGATTGACCAGAATGCCGTACTGGGCGCCGCGATCGAGAAAATAGAAGCCGCGCTCATAGACCACCAGCGCCCTGAGTTCGCGCTTTTGCAGAATGCTTTCGAGGTCCCCGGGTTGGGGCAGACGCTGTGGCTTGAGTTCAGCCGCCAGCAGGGGAAAACAACAGAGGGCCAGCAGCGCCCAGATCCAGCGTCGCATCACGATGGCTGCCCATGTGATGACGTCACACCTGCTGCCTGTTGGCAGCACGGATCACGATAGAGGGTGGGATTGGGGGCAGAGATCCATCGCTGCGTCATGATGTTTGCGCCTTCTGTTGGCCGACTCGCGCCGGGCAAAAACGTCTGTGGGATAGAGTAACTATAGAACGCCGACCCACAGCAGAAGGGTCAACACGGCAGGCAAACCTGCCGCGTTATCAGACAACTCAGATAGAGCGGGCCCGCATTTCGAAAATCAGTTTTTCAGCGGTGCAGGTGAATTGCAGGCGGGCTTTCAGGATCACGCCGTTGGCGCCCTGGGTCAGTTCGCTGCTCACTTGAGCTTCGGCAGTGACCTGTTTGGCCAGAGCTTCATAGGCAGCCAGCTTGGCGCGGGCATCAGCCTCGGCAGCGGCTTCAATAACCAGATCCATCACATCGTCGCCTTCGCCGATGATGGTGCCGATCTCGGCAAAACAGCCACAGCTGTCACAGGTTTCGTTCAGTTCAACTTTCTCGTCTACAGACATTTTCTACTCCTACTGCTTATTTCGGATGATTTGCGTCGTCACGCATCGCCTTGCGAAAATCTTTGATGGCGGTACCCAGATCCTCACCTGCACTGGCAAGACGCTTGCTGCCGAAGACCAGCACAACGACCAGCAAGAGGATCAGCATATGCCAGATATGAATTCCACCGAGTCCCATAGGGATACTCCCTCACAAAGAGATATCTGTTACTTGTATCAAAATAGAGCGCAGGGATTGTTGGGCAAAATCAAGGCAGGTGCAAGTGAGCAAATAAATCATAGCCAAAAAATAGGGCGACCCTGAGGTCGCCATATTGATTGTGCTACATGTCCCCTCAACCGCTACATCCTGTACCAGTGGTTCATGCGAACCTGAGACCATTCGAGGATAAGATCGCCAAGATATGAAAACAAATGGTATAAATTCATCTTAGAATTGAAGAGGATTCATATCATGCTGCTGGAACAACTGGGTCGTATCGACCTCAATTTGCTGATTATCCTGCAGGTACTGCTGGAGGAGCGCAACGGCAGCAAGGCGGCACGCCGCCTTCATCTAAGCCAGTCCGCCGTCAGCAAAGCCCTCGGCCGTCTGCGCGATACCTTCAATGATCCCCTCTTCATCCGCTCTGCCTACGGGCTGGAACCCACCGGCCGTGCCCTTGCACTGCAGCAGCAGTTGCAACCCATCCTGCTGTCGCTGGATAACCTGATCCAGCCGCCCGAGTTCGACCCCGCCAGCTCGGAGCGAGAGTTCGTCATCGCCAGCATGGACAGCGCCTTTACCCTGTTTGCCCCGCTCTACCTGAGCGAGCTGAAGCGGCAGGCACCAAGGATCCGCTTGCGTTACGAGGAGTGGACCGAGAACAGTCTGACCGAGATGAGTCAGGGACAGGTGGACATCGCCTTCGCGGTGCGAGAGAACTGCATCAGCTCCGATTATCGGCTCGATACCCTGCCCGACAGCATCTGTCAGCGAGTGCTGGCGGTCGATGATCTCACCTGTCTGGTGCAGCAGCACCACCCCGCGCTGCGGGAGCCCAACTGGAATCTGGAGCACTACCTCAGCTATCCCCATGTACAGACTTACTGCGAGGGGCGGGACCGCTGGATGCTGGATCACAAGCTGGCGGAGCAGGATCTCTACCGGCGTATCGAGGCAACCGTGCCCTCCTTCGAGGCGGCGCTGCGGATGGGGATGCACTCCGACATGATAGTGACCCTCTCCAGGCTCTACGCTCGCCACGCTACCCAGGTCTATCCGCTGTTGCAGCTGCCGCTGCCCATCGGGTTGGACAGCATCTCCCATCTGCTCATCTGGCATCAGCGTCACAGCGAGGATCCGGGCCACCGCTGGCTGCGGGAGCTGCTACTCTCCCTCATCATGAGCAAACTGGAACCCGCTGCGACCACTCACGGGTGACGGCACGCCCTCTCGACAGCAAAAAAGAACGGGGCTCTGCGTAGCCCCGTTTTATTCACTTCAACATGTAAAACGCTCAGCCCTGACCGGTCACCGCCAGATAGTGATGTACCCCGTCCAGCAACATCTGGACCGAGATCATCACCAGCAGCATACCCATCAGCCGCTCCACCGCAGTGAGTCCCCGCTCACCCAGCAGCTTGTTGAATACCTCGTAGAACATCAGGATCACCGCGCTGGCAGCCCAGGCCATAAAGAGCGCCAGCGACCAGTCCACCATCCGGGTCGGCTCCTGATTGGCCAGCAGCATCAAGGAGGCGAGGATCGATGGGCCGGCGATCATCGGGATCGCCATCGGCACCAGGAAGGGCTCCTCGCCCGCCGCCAGCCCGGTCACGCCCCCCTCACTCGGGAAGATCATCTTGATGGCGATCAGGAACAGGATGATACCCCCCGCAATGCTGACCGCCTCCTGCCGCAGGTTGAGGAAGCCGAGGATCTGCTGACCGACGAACAAGAACAGCATCATGATAGCCAGCGAGAAGAGCAGCTCGCGCACCATCACCTTGCGACGTCGCTTGGGATCGATATGACGCAGGATAGAGAGGAAGACAGGCAGGTTGCCCAGCGGGTCCATGATCAGAAACAGCATGACTGCGGCAGAGAAAGTATCCATACAACGCCCGGGCTACGCCCTGAATAGGGAAAAGAGAGGGGGCGAAATATAGCAAAGGGCGAAGAATTGAGCGAGCGCCATGATGCGCTCGCAGCGGGATTAACCGTGGTTGCAGATCTTGTCGGCGCGGGTCTGGAAACCTTCGGCCGAGTCGATGAATTTGCCGCGGGCAGCCAGAAAGTCGATCAGTGCTTCCGCATCCATCTCGCTGGCGCTGCAGGTATGAAAACGGGCCTCGGCACCGAACCGCTCGGCCATCGCCTGCTTCAGGCTGGCACGGGTAAATTGCCCCCCTTGCGCCAACATCATTTCCATCACCTCATGACCATGAACCGATTGCGACATCTCTCACCTCAATAATGAACATATTTAATGCCAATTAAATATCTCCCCGCCCGGAGGGATCTTGATATAGGCCAATAAATTGCGCATTACCTGGTCAGGGGAGTGGTCACCGCGACCACTTTGTCGATAATGTGGCAACCCGCGTCAGGGATCGCTACACTGGCGCCCCTTTTTGGCCATCGCAGACAATGTATAAGGATATTGGCGTCATGCTGTTCCATGGAGAGGCTCTCAAGCCCTGGCAGATCTGGACCCGCCGACCACTCTGGCTCAAGACCCTGATCGGCATGCTGACAGGGGTGGGTCTGGGCGTCGGCTTTGAAGAGCAAGCCCTGCTGCTCAAGCCCCTTGGCGTCCTGTTCGTCAACACCATCCAGATGCTGATGGTGCCCCTCATTTTCTGCTCGGTCATCGCCGGTCTCACCTCGCTGCTCAAGGGCAAGGCCCTCGATCGCATCGGCAGCAAGGCGATCTGTCTCTACTTCTGTTCGACCGCCATCGCCATCTGCATCGGCCTGATGATGGGCTGGCTGCTGGAACCCGGCATGGGTGCCGACATGGGCCCCTATGAGCGGGTCGGTATGTCGGAACCACCCACCCTGGCCAGCGTGCTGAGCCATCTGGTGCCGAGCAACCCGGTACAGGCGATGGTGGATGGCAAGATCCTGCAAGTGATCGTCTTTGCGGTGGCGCTGGCAGTCGCCCTCAATGCCAGCGGTCGCCGTGGCCGCCCCGCCATCCTCTTCTTCACCTCGCTGGCCGAGGGGATGTTCAAGCTGACCCAGATGGTGATGGCGCTCGCGCCTTACGGTGTCTGCGCCCTGATGGCCTGGATGACCGGCAAGTACGGTCTCGACCTGCTGCTGCCGCTGCTCAAGGTGATCGGCGCCGTCTACCTCGGCTGCCTGCTGCACGTGCTCGGGGTCTACAGCACCCTGCTGCTCCTGCTGGCACGGCTCAATCCGCTGCACTACTTCAAGAGCATCGTTGATGCACAGGCGGTGGCCTTCACCAGCAGTTCCAGCAACTCCACCCTGCCCATCAGTCTGGCATGCGCCGAGAAGCGGCTGGGAGTCTCCCCCGCCATCACCGCCAAGGTGCTGCCCATCGGCGCCACCATCAACATGGATGGCACCGCCCTCTATCAGGGAGTGACTGCGCTGTTCGTAGCTCAGGCATTCGGTGTGGAGCTGCACATGGTCGATTACCTGACCATCATCAGCATCGCAACCCTGGCCAGTATCGGCACCGCAGGCACCCCGGGCACCGGGTTGATGCTGCTGACCCTGACCCTGACGGCGGTGGGCTTGCCGCTGGAAGGGGTGGCACTGATTGCAGGCATTGACAGGATCCTCGACATGGCGCGCACCACGGTCAACGTATCGGGGGATATTCTGGTGTCGGTGCTGATCGCCCGCAGCGAAAACGAGCTGGATCTGGCGACCTATCACGATGCCAGCGCAGGGGAAGATATCGAGTTCCCGCCGCGCTAGCGGGAGAAAGATCAGCTGTCGTGGGGATCGTGATGACAGCGCCAGCAGACGTCGAAGTTGGCGCCGTTCTCCTCCCCGCACTGGCCGCACAGCCAGCCGTTACCCTGACGCTGCTGGTAACGCTCGATGACCCGTCCTGCCTTGCTGCGATCCTCGGCCCGCACCATCAGGGTCACCTGCAACATGTCGACCGGCAGCTCGCCAAGGGCGCCCGACAGCCCCTCGCCATTGAGGCGCACCAGCACCCCTTCCGCCTCCAGCGCCCCTTTCAACGCGTGCGCCTCCAGGGTGTGTGAGGCGCGATAGAGATTGATCCAGTTATCCATAGCTCCCCCTTACAACAACTTGTCGATGCCAAACTCGGCGCCGTTCTCAATCATGAAATCGATGAATGCCCGCAACTTACGCGGCATCAGTTGCCGCTCCGGAAACAGCAAATAAATCGGCACCCTGGGTTGCTGCCACTCTGGCAGCAGGATCACCAATTCGCCGCTGGCAAGCTCATCCTGACAGAGCATAGCGGGTAACGAGGTCAACCCCAGCCCCGCCTTCGCCGCCTCCCGGGCACAGGTAATATTATTGACCCGAAAACGGGATGGGGGGTCAACCAGCACCTCTCTGCCATCCAGCTCGAAGCACCAGTGAGAGGCGAGAAACCCGCTGCTTACCGTCACCCGCTCGAGGTTAGCCAGATCCTCCGGCCGCTCGATGACCGGGCTGCGGGCCAGATAGTCCGGGCTGGCACAGAGCAGCCTCCCGGTGCTCCAGAGTCGGCGCGCCGCCAGATTGGAGTCGCTCATGTCGCCAATCCGCACCACCGCATCCAGCCCTTCGCTGATGGGATCCACCACCCGGTTGGTCAGTTCCAGCTCCACCTGCAGGGCGGGATAGGCCTGCAAAAACTTGGCGACCAAGCGCCCGACCACCAGTTGCCCCGTCTCGATGGGCACCGCCAGTTTGAGGGTGCCGGTCACCTCCTGCTGGCTGGCGCTCAGCATCAGCTCGGCTTCGGTCAGGGCATCGACCGCCTTGCTGCAGTGCAGGTAGTACTTCTCCCCCTCCTCAGTCAAAGTGAGCTGACGGGTGGAGCGATAGAGCAGACGCACTCCGAGCCGCTGTTCCAGTTCGGCGATGCGGCGGCTGACCATCGCCTTGGTCATCCCCAGCTCGCGGGCGGCCCCCGTAAACGAGCCCTTGTCGACGATACGCACCAGAATTAACGCGGCATTGAGATCCATTGTTGCACCAGTGAAACTGTATATCTCGTGAACCAATACTAATCGAAACAGTTGACCAGTGTTAGCCTGCGCCCCTTAAGTTCAGGAATCACAAAAATGAGTCAACACAAAAAAATTCCCCTGCTGGCAGCCATGATATTGGCGCTGCTCGGTCTGCTGTTCGCCGGTTACTGGTATCTTCACGGCCGCTATTTTGAAAGCACCGACAACGCCTATCTGCAAAGTGAAGTGACCGGGATCAGCTCCAAGCTGCCCGGCTATATCCGCGAAGTGCTGGTCACCGACAACCAGCCGGTCAAAGCGGACCAACTGATCGCCCGTCTCGATGATCGCGAATACAAAACCAGGGTCGCGGAGGCCGAAGCCGACCTGCGCCTCAATCAGGCGACGGCCGAAAATCTGGCCGCCACCCGCACCCAACAACTGAGCCTGATCCAGCAGGCCGAGGCCAAGGTCGCCTCCGCCAATGCCGAACAGCTGCGCGCCAGCCAGCAGGTCAACCGGATCAGTCAGCTCAACCAGCGCCACTACAGCTCGCAAGACAGTCTGGACGAGGTGCGTGCCGGCCTGCAGGTCAATCAGGCGCAAGCCCGGGAGGCCCAAGCCGCCCTGCAAGCGGCCCGTGAACGACTGCTGGTACTGGATGCCGAACGCAAGCAGAATCTGGCCAAGCTGGCATTGAGCGAAGCACAACTGGAGCAGGCCAAGCTGGAGCTCGGCTACACCGAACTGCGGGCGCCGGCCGACGGCATCATCGGCAAGCGCAGCCTGCGGGAAGGGCTCTACGTCCAGTCCGGTATGCAGGTCGCCAGCCTGGTGCCGCTGCAGCAGGTGTGGGTCGAGGCCAACTTCAAGGAGACCCAGCTCGCCCATATGCAGCCGGGCCAGAAGGTCGAAGTGGTACTCGATGCCTACCCGGATCAACCGGTCGAGGGGATCATCGACAGCCTGGCTCCGGCGACCGGCGCCAAGTTCGCCCTGCTGCCACCGGAGAATGCCACCGGCAACTTCACCAAAATCGTGCAACGGGTACCGGTGAAGATCCGCATCCCCGAGCCGGGCCCGCTGGCAGGCAAGCTGCTGCCGGGTCTCTCGACCGAAGTGATCGTGGATACCCGCACTCCTGATCCCGTGGTGGCTGCCAACTGATGGAACCCATTCCACGTCGCAACTGGATCGCGGTCATGGGGGGCCTTATCGGCGCCTTTATGGCCATCCTCGATATCCAGATCACCAATGCCTCCCTGAAGGACATTCAGGGGGCCCTGTCAGCCACCCTGAGCGAGAGCTCCTGGATCTCCACCTCCTATCTGGTGGCGGAGATGATCGCCATCCCCCTGAGTGGCTGGTTGAGCCGGGGGCTGAGTGTGCGCCGCTACCTGCTCTGGACCACCGGCGCCTTTATAGCCGCCTCCGTGCTCTGCTCGTTCAGCTGGAACCTCACCAGCATGATCGTCTTCCGGGCGCTGCAGGGCTTCACCGGCGGGGCGCTGATCCCGATGGCCTTCTCCCTCATCGTCACCCTGTTGCCGTTACAGAAGCGGGCCACCGGTATGGCGCTGTTTGGCCTCTGCGCTACCTTCGCCCCCGCCATCGGCCCAACCCTCGGCGGCTGGCTCACCGAGCAGATGTCGTGGCACTACATCTTCTATCTCAACGTGCCGCCAGGATTGCTGGTGATGGCCATGCTGGCCCACGGGCTTGATAAAAAACCGGTGGACTGGGCCGTGATCAAGCGGGTAGACCTCATCGGCATCGTCACCATGGCGCTTGGCCTCGGCTTGCTGGAGGTGGTACTGGAAGAGGGCAACCGGGAAGACTGGTTCGGCTCAAGCTTCATCGTGCGACTGGCGGTCATCTCGGCGGTAGCGCTGGTGTTCTTCGTCATCAGCCAGCTGATCCGCCGTCACCCGCTGGTCAATCTGCGGCTGCTGCACAACCCGCGCTTCGCGCTGGCCTGCTTCGCCTATCTGATCCTCGGCATGGCGCTGATGGGCTCCATCTATGTGTTGCCGCTCTATATGACCCAGATCCACAACTACAACGCGCTGGAAATCGGCGAAGTCCTGATGTGGATGGGACTACCGCAACTGCTGGTGTTGCCGCTGGTGCCCAAACTGACCCACAAGATAGACCCGCGCTATCTGGTGAGTTTCGGCTTCCTTATCTTCGCCGTCAGCTGCTTTATGAACGTCAACATGAGTGCCGACTACGCCGGGCCGCAGCTGATCCAGTCGCTTATCGTGCGGGCGCTGGGGCAGCCCTTCATCATGGTGCCGCTCTCCCTGGTCGCCACCGCCAGCCTGAACCACGACGAGATCCCCTCCTCCTCGACCCTGCTCAACGTGCTGCGCAACCTCGGTGGTGCGTTCGGTATCGCCATCATCGCGACCATGCTCGACAACGATACCCGCACCCATGTGCTGCAAATTGGCAGCACTCTGGCCGCCAGCAGTATCGAGGGGCAGAGCTATCTGCTGCAGCTGGCCCAGAGCATGATGGCGCAGGGTTCAGGCCCCGAGATAGCCCAGCAGCAAGCCCACGCCATGCTGGCCAATACCATCAACCGGGAAGCGGCCATCATGGCCTACAACCAGGTGTTCTACATCATGGGGATCTTCTTGCTGATCGCCAGCGGCCTGATGCTGTTGCTCAAATCCCCCGCCCCACGGGCAGCGAATGCCGAACCGCTAGAGGCGTGAAAAACCGCCGGGAATAAAACGAAAAACGGGCAAGCGCCCGTTTTTCGTTATCTGTTGCCTGTACTCAACCGCATGGCGTTATCCCGCCAGCGACCCCGCAATCAGGAATTGCGCCGCAAAGTAGCTACTCATCACCCAGGCGCGGGCGTGGGGAAAGGGGCGGCGGAAGCGATCGAGCGCCAGCATGCTGTCGGAGAAGAGGAACATCAGTGCCCCTACCAGAGCGGCGGCCGAACCGGCAGTGAGAGAGGCGTGCCAGGCACCGGCAGCCACCCAGGCCATGCCGATGATCACCAGCATGTAGCAGAAGACCGGGATCCGCATCTCCCCCAGCTTGCCCCACAGCAGGCCGAATACCATGCCGGCGATCAGCAACAGCAGCAAACCATCCACCAGATTGAGCAGCAATGGTCCTTGGGCAAAACCGACGATATAGCAGAGATGCGCGACAAGAAATGCCGCCAACCCCTGAATGAAGCGATCACTTGGCAGCATCAGCAGCACATCGCCCGCCAGCGAGAGACAAAGGCCGAGCAGGATCCAGGCGTGTGAACCGTCGTGGTCATAACTCTGGTAGCCGAACGCCAACGCGATGATAAGCAACATGGTCAGTGGCTTGCTGATATAGAACTGGCGGCTGTCTGAACCGTAGGCAGCACGGATGTGCCACCAACCTGAAGCGATGATCAAGAAACTCAATAACATGCCCTGCTCCTCACCTGTTGCTCGCAGTCATACGGCAACCGTTTTTATCATGGTGCAGGGTAACAAATTCCCTCCCCCAGTGGCAGGGGTGCTTATCAAATGGGCAGGCTAAGCCTAAAGTCTAATTGCCGCAACGAGTGGTTCAGGGCATAAGTGACGGGTCTGGAGGATCACCATGGAAGAAGCTATGAAGAACTATCTGCCCGCCATCGATATCATGATGTGCCATCTGGGGATCAGCTTTGAGCAGGCCTGCGAACAACTGGGTCTCAGCCAGCAGGAGCAACAGGCACTGGATCAATTGCAGCAACAGCAGAGCCAAGCCAACTAGTCCGTTCTAACATGCATACCAAAGAGAAGACCGCCAGCAGGCGGTCTTCTCTTTTAGTCTCTGTGATAACCAGACGGCATCATGCAATGCCTGCCAGCAGGCGACTCCAGTTGCGTTTACCAGCGATGAAGCCGTCCCGCAGGGCCCGATACTCCAGTTGCAGCTTGAGGCCGTCATAGCGCGCCAGCGCCTTGCGCTTGCGCAGCTCCAGCAGCCGCTTGCGACTGGCATAATAGTGTTGCAACTGCTGGCTCAGCTTGTCGTACTCCTCCTGCAGCAGCGCCTGCCACAGTTCTAGATCTTCCTGCTTGCGCAACTTGGCTTGTGCCCGTTTCAGCTGCATCTGCAGCCGGGCCTGCTCGATACGCTCCTCCGGCGAAGATCTGAGATCTCCCGCCAGACCACACCAGGAGGCGAGCCGGATCAACCACTTGGTCGGATCGAACTGCCACCAGTGAATGCCGTTGCGGTAGTCATTCTCGAACAGGTGGTGAAAGTTGTGGTACCCCTCGCCAAAGGTGAAAAAAGCCAGGATGCCGTTATCGCGAGCGGTATTGCGATCGGTATAGGGCTGACTGCCCCAGATGTGGGCCAGCGAGTTGATGAAGAAGGTGGTGTGGTGAGTCATCACCATTCTCAGCACGCCTGCCAACAGCAACATGCCGAGCATATCCCCGTGCCACAGGCCGAGCAGCAGCGGCAGCCCCAGATTGGCCGCCAGCGCCAGCGTCAGATAGTGACGGTGCTGAAACGCGACCACCGGGTTGTTCTGCAGGTCACGCACATTGCTGTAATCACCATAGCGATCTCCCTGATGCTCCCGCAACATCCAGCCGATGTGGGAATACCAGAAGCCGCGCCCCGCGCTGTAGGGGTCTTTATCGTTGTCATCCACATGACGATGGTGACGGCGGTGATCGGCCGACCAGTGCAGGGCCGAATTCTGTAGCGCCAACGCACCGCCGATGGCAAACAACCACTGCAAAGCGATGTGCGCCTTGTAGGCCTTGTGCGACCAGAGCCGGTGATAGCCTGCGGTGATGGAGAGACCACTCAGGCAGAACAACAACAGGAAACTGGCCCACTGCCAGAGATCGTAACCGTGGCTCATGCCGTACCAGGGTACGACAATCAACGCCACTATCCCGGAGAGGGAAAACAGCAGAGTATTAGTCAAAATAATGGGGGGTCTGGCCATCTCATTGCATCCTTTCAGCGAACAGCTGTTAGCCATTTTCTATGGTGATTTCCTCACGGTCAATGGTAAAAAAGTAGGATACAAACCTGATCCTGAGGCGCCTTCGGGTTATCATTTGTCCTCGTTAAGCTGAAGGTGACTGATTTCGTGGGTATTCGCGCTCAACAAAAAGAAAAAACCCGGCGTACATTGATCGATGCTGCATTCAGCCAACTGTGCGCCAATCGGAGTTTCTCCAATCTCAGCCTGCGGGAAGTCGCTCGTGAAGCGGGCATCGCCCCAACCTCTTTCTATCGCCACTTTCGCGACATGGAGGAGCTGGGCCTGACCCTGGTTGACGAAGGAGGTCTCACCCTGCGCCAACTGATGCGACAGGCACGCCAGCGCATTGCCGGTGGTGGCAGTGTCATCAGCACCTCGGTGCAGACCTTTATGGAGTTCGTCGAGAACAACCCCAACATCTTCCGGCTGCTGCTAAGGGAACGCTCCGGCACCTCGGCCGCCTTTCGCCAGGCGGTGGCTCGCGAAATCCAGCACTTTATCGCAGAGCTGACCGATTATCTGGAAGCCACCACAGAAGCACCACGGGAAGATGCCTACATCCAGGCAGAAGCCATGGTCACCATCGTCTTCAGTGCCGGTGCCGATGCACTCGACATGACCAGCGAAGAGTGCCGGGCACTCTCCGACCGAACAATTCGCCAACTGCGGATGATCGCCATGGGCGCCGAGGTACAAAACCAGAAGCGCCGTGAACCTCACCCATGACCACAGAATGGAGTACGACATGCCTGAACAGCTTATGATCCCGAAAAAACCACTCGCCATGGCCATGCTGATTGGTATCTGTGGCGATGCCTCTTTGGCCGTGCTGACAAACTCGGTTGTGCCCTTCTCCTTCTTCCCGCTGATTGCCCTCTGGCTGGCGGCCTATCAGCTGTTCCAGCACTATCGCCATGAACCTATGGTGGGCAACACCCCCATCTGCACCCTGCTCTGCTTTTTTATCGGTGTCTTCGGCCACTCCGCGCTGCTCAAGGTGCAATACCCGGAGCTTGGCAGCAACTTCTTCTCCCTGATCATGATGCTGCTGTTACTGGCGGCCCTCTCCATCAAGCTCGGCCTGAGCATTGGCAACAAAGAGAAGCCCTGATAAATAGACCGAGTGATGCTAATCAGCTGATAGATAAAACAAAGAGGCTTTCCCGTCGGGAAGGCCTCTTTGCTTGAACGATACCTTGTAGTGGTCTAATCATCCCGGACACCATTTTAGGTGGTACAGTCGCCACCATGACCTGAGGTGTTCAATGACAAGATTACGTCGCTCATTTACTGCCGAATTCAAACTCG